>JAQBNX010000465.1 GCA_028288385.1 Spirosoma sp. | reverse complement strand
CTACGGGAGTCAATTTTTATACAAGCCCATTCTCGAGGGTATCCAGGTAGACCGTTTTCAGTATTGCCCACAGGGTAAACAGGGCATGGTCATACGCTATACCCTGAAAAATAACACCCCTACATCGCGGATCTTAACGCTAGATTTCATCGTAAAGACCGACGTTAGCCCAGTATGGTTTTCTAAAGAAAATAATATCATAGACGCCACTGATTCCATTACCTGGAACCCTGACCGGTCGGTTTATTGGGCGCGAGATGGCAACAATTCCTGGTTTACGGTCTGGGGGTCAGCCCTTGCCGTTAGTAATCATGCCCTAGATGTACCTATGCCAACCAAAACGAAAGGATTGGGTAAATCAGCCTCAGCAACCTACCAGGTGAGGATGAAGCCCAACGAACCCGTTACGGCAACATTCGTCATAACGGGTTCTACCACGAATAGTGAATCAGCTCTGGCCAGCTATGAGGATATGGTAAAAAATGGGGATCAGTTATTACAAACTAAAAAAGCCCACTACGCCGCCATCATCAACCGGGCTAAACTGGACATTCCCGATAAGAAATTACAACAGGTAGTCAACTGGGGCAAGGTAAATACCGAGTGGCTGGTGAGCGATCTGCCCGGTATCGGCCGTTTTCTGGGTGCTGGTGCCATTGAGTACCCCTGGCTTTTTGGCTGTGATAACTTCTACGCCCTGCAGGGCGTCGTCGCACTGGGTGGGCAGGAACTAGCCATGTCCACCCTGAGGACAATCAAACAGGTATCGGAAAAAATAAACGGAAACGGGCGAATCATCCACGAAATGTCGTCCAATGGGTTTGTGGGCAACAAAGGCAATACGCAGGAAACAGCCCAGTTTGCCGTGGCGGTCTGGAACGTATTTGAGTGGACGGGTGATGTTGGTTTTCTGCAGGAAATGTATCCCTACATCCAAATAGGCCTCCACTGGCTCTTGAGCGAACAGGATCAGAATGGCAATATGTTTCCTGAAGGCTATGGTATCATGGAGGTCAAGGGGCTTAATGCGGAACTCATCGATGTGGCCGTCTACACGCAGCAGGCCCTGGAGGCAGCCGCTAAGATGGCGGCTATCGTCAAGGATCCGGTCGCTCAACGGGACTATGCTAAGCAAGCAGCCGTCCTTAAAGATAAAGTCAACACGTTATTCTGGGATGAAACAGAAGGCAGCTATTGCGACTTCTATGGCACGCGGGAACAAGCGATCACTACCACCAAAGGCGCGATCGAACAACTACGGCTGGAGACCAGTGGAGACAACCGTTCCCTAGAATTTGCCAAAAAACAAGCCTTTTACCAGCATCTTCTGGCTCACTTAGAGACGTTTCCAGCCGGCACCCAAAAAGGGTGGTTTACGAATAAAAATTGGGTGATCAGTACCCCGATCGAATCGGGCATTGCTCCGACCGGTAAGGCCATCAGGCTGCTCAACAAAGTACGTCGGGAACATACAGGTGCGTATGGCCCCTATCTGTCGGCTGTGGAAAGGCGAAGCATGATGACGATTGCAACGGGTGTTCAGGCGGTCGCCGAAGCCGCTTACGGACGTACCGATGAATCCATGTGGTACGTCCATAAACTTGTCCAAACGTTTAGTCGGGTACTGCCGGGTTCTATCTCCGAGATGATGCCTGATTATGGGTGCCCCGATCAGGCCTGGACGATCTATGGCTTGGCCGTGCCGCTGGTCAGGCACGTCTTTGGCCTTCAACCCGATGCGTATAACAAAACGATCACGTTTTCGCCCCGTCTGCCATCGGGCTGGGCTAACATCAGCCTATCCGACCTACCTGTTGGCAATAACCTGGTCTCGTTTGGGGTCAAGAAAACAGGCAAAGGCTTGCAATACCATCTATCGTCAAGGAGTGCTGACTGGACCTACGTGCTTAAACTGGGTAATCTTCAGGGTAAGCGCTATGTACTGAACGGGAAAACGGTAACAGCCACTTCCGATGAAGTACGTATTCAGGGTAAATCAACCACTATTTTGATGCTGGATTAAGATGATCCAATAAAGACGGGTGTGTTTGGCGTTTCGTATCGCAGCGGCTGAGCGCTCAGGCTGCACGGTGTTTAATCCGTTACTCAGAGCCTCTATTCTATCTAAAATACATCTAGCCCATAGCGTATGCCTTTAGATTTGCCTGTTTACATTATTCTAAGGTGCGCTTTGCTTCTCTAGTTACCTTCGATCACTCACAAATGTAAGCTACCCTACTGCTTGGGCAGGCCCCACAGAGTTACCCAAAAGCATATGCCAGGTAAGACCTATTAGTGAATCGTTTTGCCTTTAATACAGAGTTAATAGTTCCTTAAAGATTAGACGGCGTTGGGTTCAGTAGGCTTTTTGAACCTTGCCTTTTTAAAGCTGTTAAGTCGATCAAATCAGTCAAGTGACGGATTTTGAACAAAACGATAAATGAACCCGATCTGGCAAAACTACCCGATGAGAATTTATCCTGGAAAAAGTAGAACTGTTTCAGTGGGTGGAAAATAGGGAGATCGGTTACAACTTATCCCGAAAGCTGCTGGGAGAGACCCCTTTTTCTTCCGAAAAAACCCGGCTAAAGTACCGGGGATTATCGAAGCCCACTGCGTAGGCAACGTCGGCAACGCTTAACGTTGAATGGAGGAGCAGTTCTTCGGCTTTTTGCAGGCGAAGAGTCCTCAGGTAAGGAATTACTGACATGCCTGTCAAAGCGATTATCTTGCGATACAACGCATTCCGGCTCATGCCCATCAACAGACAGATCATGTTAGTATCAAGTGCCACGTCATCCAGGTGAAGCTCCAGGGTACTGCGCAGTTTTGCCACAAACTGGTCTTCCCGCGCATCCGCCCCGTCGGTGGGATCCGGGCCAGGCTGCCGATAACCCAGCGCTCGATGGCTGTAATAGTGCTGTAGTAACCGCCTAGTCTTTAATAGATTGCTGAGTACGAGGAGCAACTCTTCCCGCTGGAAAGGCTTAACCAGGTACGCATCGCCCCCCCGCCGTAAGCCTGCTAGTCGGTCATCCACCGCAGCCCGGGCTGTGAGCAAGACAATAGGAATGTGGCTGGTACTTTCATCGCTCTTCAGGGTGTTGCAGAGTTCAAATCCGTCTTTGACGGGCATCATTACGTCGCTCACAATAAGGTCCGGTATGGTGGCCAGGGCCTGATCAATGCCAATCTGCCCGTTTTCTGCTCGTATGACTCGGTACTCCTCCCGCAGGCAGGACTGGATATAATTGGCGGCATCGTTATTATCCTCCACCAGCAACAGTATAGGGCGATCAGGGGTCTCCTCTGGCCTAGATTCGACCCAGTCACCCGGGTCAGATGCGGACACTATGGGCGTGGGTAGCAGATCGTCGGCCAGGGGCGCCTGGCGTGTTAAGGGCAGATGGACCACGAATTCAGCCCCCAGAACGAGTCCCTCCGGACCGGGTCGATTGCGAACCGCCAGGCCACCCTGCATCAGGCTAACCAACTCCCGCACCAGCGAGAGACCAATGCCGGTACCACTACTGGCGGACTCAGCCGCATTTGGCCGAGCCATTTCAGGCCGAGCCTGATAAAAGCGGTCAAAGATCTTGGTCATGCTGGTCGTGTCAATGCCAGGGCCGGTATCGCTGACGGTAATCTGAATCCACGGGTCATTCAAATGACGGGTTGGTATAAGAGCCTCGTAGTAGCCCGCCGGGGTAAGCGGTCGCCAACATGTCTGAACAACCAACTGACACCTAACCTCCCCCCCCGGCGGCGTAAAATTGAGGGCGTTCCCCAGCAGGTTGGTCACAATATCCTGTAGTTTGTCTGGATTGCAGTCCGCCTCACAGATCTCTTCCTTCGTGTATATGATCAGGCGAACACGCTTCGCCTGGGCTATCAAATGAAACGACTCACCAACGAAGCGGATAAAGCGGATCAAGTCGGTTCGCACAAATTTGAGGGGCATCTCGCCGGCCTCCAGCCGGGAGAGATCCAGAATCTGATTGATCAGCCGTAGCAGGTTGCGGCCGCTGCGCTCAATCAGGACAGCTGACTGCCGCAACTGGGGGTCTGCCTGCCGGTAGAGGTTGTCGGCCATGCCCAGAATCACCGTCAGGGGCGTGCGGAACTCATGGGAGATGTTGGCAAAAAAACGTGATTTGGTCTCATCAAGCTGTAATAGATCCTGGGCCTGCCGGGCAATGACCCGAGTGGCCTCGTCGATCTGGATTTGCAACCGTATTTGCTCCTGCCGGTATGTCCAGGCTCGCCACCGGCCCCAGGCCCGTACCCCACCCAGTAACAAAAATACCATGGCAACGGCGAACCAGGAGCGCAGGTAAAACGGCCGCAGTACCCGTATGCCCAAGGTGAGGGTAGTTGACGACAATCGGCCATCAGCCGCCTGCCCCCTAAGTAGCAACTGATGGTCGCCGTAGGGTAGGTTACCCAGTCTTAAGGAAGGTTCGGCCTGATACCGCCAGGTGTTATCTACCCCTTTAAATTGAAAGGCATACGTATTTTTCTGGGCATCGGTATAGTTTAGCAGCGCGAAGTCGAGGATACTGCTTCGGTCGTTAGGCTGTAAGGTGATCTGACCGGTCCTGAGGAGCTCCTCGGTTTTGTCGACCATCGTGTTGCGGTCGGCATCGAACTGATGGAAGGAAACTACCCGTAGGGGAAGGGAGGGCAGCGGGGGTTCGGCCTCGAAATCACGCGGGTCGAAGGCCGTTATGCCGTTGAGACCACCGAAATAGAGTCGCCCCTGCGCATCCTGATAGTGCGCGATGCGGTTGAACTCGTTGTGGGTGATGCCATCCTGCACCGTGTAGGTCCGGGTAGTGAGCCGGACGGGATCAAACTGCATGATCCCGTTGTCGCTGCTGAGCCAAAGGTGGCCCCGCCAGTCGGCGTAAACTGCGTAAATATTATCGTTGTTCAACCCGTCTGCCCGTTTTAACTGGCGGTAGCGGCTCTGGGCGCGATCCCAGCGAACCAACCCGGCGTTGGCCGTGGCCAGCCAGAAGAGTCCGTTGGAGTCCTGATAAAAGTGCTGGTAGCTGTCGGCGGGCAGCTTGAAGGACCCGCTACCGCCCCGCCAGTAGCGGGCCGTGACGCCTTTTCGGGGATCAATTGTGTAGAGGCCCGTGATGGCGCAGAGCCATATTGTACCTTGCCGGTCGGTGCCAATGTGCAGGACGTGGGCCCGGGCCAGTTCGGGAAACTGGTTATAACCCTGGAAAGGGGTTACTCGGTTTGTAGCCGGGTCGACCAGCCACAAACCGGGGTCACCACCGGCCAGCAACCGGCGGGGGTTATCCGAAAAGGGATGAATAGCCCATACAGTTCCCGGGCCGGGTATAGGCATCACGTTGGTTTTAGTACTTCGGTAATCGTAGGCTATCAGCGTATGGTCGGCGCACAGGTAGAGCTTACCCGCCAGGTTACCACTCAAACTATTGAATAACCGCTGCTTCGGCAGCAACTGGCGGACCGAGGCCCCCGACAGACTGCTGGCGAACAAACCCACATCATTCTCCAGATTTGTGTAGAGCGTATCGCCCACGGCGGTAATTCCCCGCACAGCGGGTTGTTTCCCGCTACCGGATTGATAGAACAGGCGCTGAAAATTGTGCTGGCTAATCCGGATCTGGTAGAGTCCAAAGCTGGTTCCCAACCAAAAGCCCCCGGTTTTGTCCCGAAAAAAACTCCGGTTGTCAATCTTGCTGCTGGCCAGTTGATCGCTAATATCGAGGACAACTCCATTAGCCGTGTCACGCAACTGGTAGCCATTCCAAACCAGTCCGCTTCGGTCGAAGGCATAGATAAGTCGTCGTTGCAGTTTCGCTGGTTTGATCAGGTCATTGGATTGGCCCTGACGATGACCAGACCCATCGATTTTGTACAGCGGGCCTGTATAAGGGTGCTGCGCGTCTATCACAGTATTGTAAAAGAATTCTGTACTATCATGGCGCTGGCCTAAACACATATGGATATTACCTGGGTGGTTGAAACTTTGCCGCACGCGCCCATCCGTTCTTAACTCAACCAGTTGATTCCCATTGGCAATAGCCCAAACGGTGTTACGGCCGGTAACGGCCGCCAAGAGCAGTGTCCTGTACCGGGGTAGTAACACCGTTTTCAAACCTGACCGGGGATGGTAGACGTTTAGTTTGGCCGGCTGTTGGTCAATAAAGAAGATAGTCCCGTCTTTACCATTTAGAATGGTCTGCGGCCATACCGGGGGGTAAGCAGGTCGGGGCTGTTGAAAGTGTTTCTCGAAGGAGGTGGCCAGGCCCGTTACCGGATTAAAGAGGGTAATGGCTGATTTACCCTCAGGGCCCATGAGCCACAGTAGCCCATCGGCATCCTGGGCAATAGATTGGATATCATCAAAATCAAGCCCATTTCTTTCTTTGGTATACGTCGTGAACGTAGCTCCGTCGAAGCGGTTGAGCCCAAACTTGGTACCAAACCACATAAAATCCCGGCGGTCCTGAAAAATGGCGTTCACTTCTCGGTGGGCCAGCCCCTGCTCAGGTCCATACCGCTGAACGGAGGCCCCAAAGTGCTGCGCCCCGGCCAACGAGCAGCAACCGAATAAGAAGGCTAAAGCCAAGCTGACCGGTTTCAAATTGCGCTTTTTTAATGCCTGATTCTGGGGATGAGTTGTCAAATATAATAGCTTCTTATAATAATAATACGTGTACTAGGTGTGCTATTGTTTTGCGGCCATCATGCCCCGATGGCGGTGTCCCCATTAGCTGCCGCGGGTAATTTTGCTAATGAACTCTCCGCCAGTTTTTCGTCTAGTTTGTTCGAAAAATTAGAACAAATCGGTATTCTTTGTCACTTTTTGGTCATAGTGCACTAAAACTGCACCTATTTGGGTGAAATCTGCACATCGGTCTGGCGGCCTTCGGCTAGACTTGTACAGTCGTTTGAGACCGGAGAGCCCTCATTTTTCATCCTCCGATTTGAGGGGACCATCCGGGGTTGAATGCCTTCACACCTTCCTCTTTTTTACCCTTATCTTTTGTCCATGCTATACTCGTTTGTGTCTACCGGTCTCTCCCCTCCTTTACCCCTTAATGCCGATCCATCTGCCTCCCCGGAAAGGCAACAATGGAAGTAGTCCATGTTAAGGGAAAACTGGATAACCAGTATCCGCCGGTAGGGCTATACAATAGTCTGTGTCTAACTTAATCAATCATAGTATGAAAATAACAATATTAGTTTTGTTTGGTAGCCTGACTCTAGCTACCGGGGGCATGGCCCAGCGACTTAGCCCAAGCGTACTAGCCGCCGGCGGAGGCTCCGCCCGGACGGCCACCATGAGCCTCGACTGGACGCTGGGCGAAGCGGTTGCCGGAACGGGGCGGACGGACGGACAACTTTACACCCAGGGTTTTCACCAGCCCCTACTTCAGATTAGTGAGCTGCAAAACCTGACCAGCCTGGATGCCGAATATCGGTTTACGGTAGTCCCCAACCCAGTGGTTGCCTGGCTCGGTGTAACCATCTCAACCCCCGAACCGATGCCCCTGTACCTGACTATGGCCGATCTTACAGGCCGTCGCTACAACCTGCCGGTGATACCCCCCAATACATCGTCTACCCAGATCGATATGACAGCTTACCCAGCGGGCACTTACCTGTTGCGCATAGCCAGAGATGGGGGGATACCCCTTAAAACCTATAAAATTGTCAAAACGAACTAACCTCTTTTACCTCACATAGCTATGAACAACCGTTTACTAATCCCCTCATTTTTTCGGGCCGTTCTTTTTTTATTCTTCTTAACTTTAGTCTCACTCGCTCAGGCTCAGCAGGTACCGCAGGGTATGAAATACCAGGCCGTAGCCCGCAGTTTATCGGGTGAGGTGCTGCCCAATCAGCCCGTTACGCTCAAAATCAGCCTGAATAGTAATGGGAGTGGCCTAACGAAGACGCATTACAGCGAAACCCATACGGTTACTACCAACGCCCTGGGGTTGTTCGACCTGACCATTGGCAGCGGCAAGGCAGGAAATGGCACCATGAAAAGGGTTCCCTGGAGCAGCGAAGACATCTGGATGGAAATTGCTATTCAGGACGGCGGCAAAAGTGGTTTCACCACCATTAGTAGCAGTCGTCTGCTGGCCGTGCCTTATGCGTTCCATGCTATGACCGCCAATGAATTGGTGAGCAACCCCAACGCCCGGGCTGCCACCGGGCCAGGAGATGGTGTGCCTAGTAACGTATGGTCGACCCAGGGCAATACCAAAACGGATCCCACCACCGACCGTATGGGGACAATGGACTACGTAGACCTGATTTTTGTAACCAACGCTATCGAACGGCTGCGGATTACTAAAGACGGGGATATAATCCTTAAGAACAACTTGTTTATTCAGAACAATCTGACAGTTGGCAATAACCTGACAGTTGGCAAGAGTGGCGAATTTGGCGAAGACCTGACGGTTAAGAGAAATGTTTACCTGAACACAACCGGCGGGACCACCACCGTGAATGGTGCCACTACGTTGAAAAGCACCCTCGATGTTGATGGAATCACGAAACTAAAGAACAGTGCAGGCTCAACAAGCCCAACCACCGGAGCAGTAGTGGTAACGGGTGGTGTAGGGATTGGGCAAAACCTGAACGTAGGGGGGACGTCCAGCT
>JAQBNX010000450.1 GCA_028288385.1 Spirosoma sp. | reverse complement strand
CGTTTTGCCATGACTACCGGCAATGACTACCCGCTGCTTCTGACTACTTTGCCGATAGATGTATTCAGGGTACGAGTAAATGGAGAGACCCAGCTCCTGCGCCCTGGCCAGCTCGGGATTGTCTGTGCGGGCATGCATGCCAACTATAATAGCATCCAGACCGGAGTGAATTTTTTCCGGAAACCAACCCATTTCGGCGGGTAGCAGCCCCTGTTTTTCCAGACGCGTTCTGGAGGGTTCGTAAATTTCGTCGTCAGAACCGGTGATCGTGTATCCTTGCTGCTGGAGCGCCAGCGCCAGGTTGTGCATGGCACTGCCGCCAATAGAAATAAAGTGGATAGTCTGAGGCATTCAGCGTGGTTGTCGTGTCGAAGGGCAAAAGTACGACGTATTTCGGCAGTAATAAATTTCGGCCGTTTCCGAATCAAACCCCCCTCTTTTTGGTTCACTATTTTGCAGCCATACTCAGGTGTTATAATTCGACTTTTCTGAAAAGGCCCCTAGAAAGTTGCCCTGTTAGCCCGAATTTTTAACCGACAAAACCGCAACGGCGGACCGCCCGTTTTTATGAGTCGTACGTAGGAATGAAGACATACTATGACCTGATCGATCAGACGTTCGAGTTTCCCACGCGGGAGTTCAACGTTGAGAATAACGAACTGATGTTCAACAATGTCCCTTTGATGGATATTGTCAAGCAATATGGGACGCCCCTCAAACTAACGTACTTGCCAAAAATAACCGAGCATATTGAACACGCAAAGCTGCTGTTCAGGAATGCCATGAAGCGGTATAATTACAAGGGGAATTATACGTACTGCTATTGTACGAAGTCGTCTCACTTCCGATTTGTGCTCGAAGAAGTACTGAAGAACAACGTTCACCTCGAAACGTCATCGGCCTACGACATACCCATTCTGCGGGAATTGTATAAGTCCGGCAAGATCTCGAAGAGTACTTACATTGTTTGCAATGGCTATAAACGGCCACTATACACCCAGTACATTAGTGAACTCATTAACGAAGGGTTTACCAACTGCATTCCCGTACTTGATAACCTCAAAGAGATTGAAGCTTACGAAAGTTCGGTAACAGCCGAGTCTGTAAATTTCGGTATCCGGATTGCAACCGATGAAGAACCAGCATTTGAATTCTATACCTCAAGGCTGGGCATTCGCTACAGCGACGTAAACGAGTTGTATCGAAGCAAAATCCAGCCCAATGAGCGTTTCAAGCTCAAAATGCTGCATTTCTTCATCAACACGGGTATTAAGGACAGCGCCTATTACTGGAGTGAGCTGAGCCGGTTCATGTATAAATACTGTGAACTGGCCAAAATCTGTCCCGACCTTGACTCCATCGATATTGGGGGTGGCATGCCGATTCAAACGTCGTTCCAGTTTACGTATAACTACCAGGCCATGATCGACCAGATCGTGGAAAGCATCCAGTGGATATGCAACAAAAACAATGTGCCCGTGCCAAACATCTTCACGGAGTTTGGCTCGTTCACGGTGGGCGAAAGTGGCGCGGTCATCTATAAAGTGATCGATCAGAAGCTACAGAACGATAAGGAGCTGTGGTACATGATTGACGGATCATTCATTACGCAACTGCCCGATTCGTGGGGTCTGGGTCAGAAGTATATCATGCTATCGGTCAACAACTGGGAAAATCCCTATCAAAAGGTGAACCTGGGCGGCCTGACCTGTGACTCGCACGATTTTTATAATACCGAGGCACACAGCGCTGATTTATACCTGCCTATTTTTGACCAAGAGGCCGAAGATCAATACATCGGTCTGTTCCACACCGGTGCCTACCAGGAATCGCTGGGTGGGTATGGTGGCATTCAGCACTGCCTGATTCCAGCTCCGCAGCACGTTATTGTGGACAAGGACGACGACGGTAATCTCAGAACGCGGCTTTTTGCACCCGAGCAAAACAGCGAGGTAATGCTAAAAATCCTGGGCTATGGGGATGCAGAACCCGGTATGACTGAACTGGAAGCGACAGAAGCTGCTGAAGAACGGGAAGAAGAACCGGAACTCGTTCCGGAAAATTAACAAATATGTAGGTAGGTGGTTCTCAGAAAGGATGTTGGCTCAGGCTCCTACTAACTGTCTTAAAATAGAGTCATATCGTTTTATTACCTATATTCGTTTGTAATCTGACGGTTATCAGCAAAACGCAATTACGTATTCATGAAAAAATTATTGATTTTAGGTACTGTACTCGCCTCGCTTTCGCTTGGGTCATGTGCCCGACGAAGTTCGTGTCCTGCCTATGGCAGCGTACAGAAACCAGCATCGACGCAGGTGCGAGTTTAAGTAATAGAAATTGTTTAGAGAAAAACGACTGCTGTCTGCTAAGATTGGTAGTCGTTTTTTATTTATGCGCGTCCCAGTACAAAGCGTGACGCTTCCAGCAAATTTGGTGCGCAACCGTCGCTGTCAGGGCTGCGATGATTAGTGTGAGCGATGCGTACCGTCCGAACCCCAACGCGTCTGCCGGCCTGCATATCGCGCTGGGCATCGCCAATCATCCACGATTCATCCGCTATAATGTTGTATTTAGCCATTGCCTTCTCAAGCAACAGTGAGTCGGGCTTGCGAGTAAGGGAGTGACTATTGTAATCGGGGTGATGCGGACTATAATAGATGTCGTCAATGACATAGCCGCATTGTTTCTGCAAATAATTATAGCACGCCATCATATCGTCGCGGGTGTAAAGGCCTTTGGCTATCCCTGCCTGATTCGTGACGACAATGAGCAGGTAGCCCGCTTCTTTTAGGATACGTAGTGCTTCAGGAACGCCATCAGGAATAACGAAATCCTCCACTCGGTAAACGTAGTCCGTTCGGTCTTCATTTAATACACCATCGCGGTCTAAAAATATGCATTTATTCATGACAAAGCGCCAGACTGATAATCAACAATAATACGACTATTTTACTAAAAATTTGAAGTATTAAAAGGGATTATAAGGTTAAATCCGCTAATCGTTGCTGCAACGCCTGAATTTTGGCCTCAGCATCGGCCAGTTTCTGGCGTTCGCGGTCTACTACGTCCGGTTTGGCGTTGGCAACGAAACGCTCGTTTGATAATTTTTTAAGCGTCGATTCCCGGAAGCCGATTTGGTACTCCAGCTCTTTACGACTGTTCTCAATCTCCTGAGTTACGTCGATTTCTCCGGCGATGTCGACAAAGAACTCGTCGCCTTTTATAAGGAAAGACAATCCGTCCGCCTTCTCACTTACGTAAGAGATGTCGGATACGTTCGCCATTTTCTGAATGAGCGATTTAAAGGGCTGGAACGTTACCGCCTGACTGGTTTTAATGGCCAGTGGCAAGGCTGTCTTCGGCGAAATCTGTTTCGCATTCCTGATATTCCTGACATTGGAAATAATGTCGAACAACGTATCAAAACTGGTCAGGATTTGCGTGTCGACTGAGCCAGGTTTTGGGAACGGCGCAATACAAATACTATCGCTGGGTTTGCGCTCGCGAATGTCCTGCCAGACTTCCTCCGTGATGAACGGCATAAACGGATGAGCCAGGCACATCAATTGTTCGAAGAAATTGATCGTCGCTTCGTAAGTAAGTCGATTGATAGGAAGCGCGGTACCCAAAGCCGGATCGAATGCGGGTTTGATCAGTTCGAGATACTGCGAACAGAAGTCATCCCAAATTAGCTT
>JAQBNX010000804.1 GCA_028288385.1 Spirosoma sp. | reverse complement strand
CCCCCGCAACCCGTACGCGCGGGCTGGATTCAAATATGAAATAGCGGTTCAACGGACAGAAACGCTGGTCGCCACGCCTCACGTGGGACGGCGCTGGAAAAGCCGCGAAGAACACGGCTCCAAAGATATTCCTGGTGCCGTCGAAGAACTCAACAGCGCGGCCAAGCAGCGCGGGTTAACCATTCGCGTCATTCCCGGCGCCGAACTCTTGATGGGGGCCATTGATATCGGCGGCGCCGGTGAAGTCAAAGAGTCGTGGACGTATGGGGGCAAAAGAAAATGGGCGCTTATCGAGTCTCCTGGGATGACGTGGCCGACGTTTGCCAACCACATCATCTACGAACTGGCGAAAAGAGGGGTGCGAAGCGTGCTGGCTCATCCCGAACGTTACGTTGATGTGCAAAAGGACGCGGGTGTTTTGCAAACCGCACTCAGCCAGGGAGCTGTTGTTCAAGTCACGGCGGGCGTCATTTCGGGTCAGATGAATGACAAGAATATGAGCCGCTGCGTTAACAATCTTTTCAAGCTGGGCTTGGTTCATCTGGTGGCTTCGGACGCTCATACAGCGAGCCATACCATGCCCGGTGAGGTCGTCGAGGCGGTAATCGCCCATGTGGGCGAGGCGCGGGCCAGACAGATATTCGAGGACAATCCTCGCGCGGTGATCGAGGGTGCCAGCGTACCGCCTCAACACTCGGTCACGCCGGCCACCCCACAAGGGGGCGGATTCTGGAGCCGATTGCGCGGCAAGTAAAGTTCCCAACACTATTCGTGGACTAATGCACGCGACTTGACATATTTATAGTTTCAAGTGTGGAAAGAAGCGCGAACAAAGCGCACACTGTTTGTTTCATCGGGTGCGCCGCCTTCGCGCGCGTTCGTTGAAGACCTATTTTCTCTACTGGCGTCTCAAGTGGGCGCCTGGGCGTCTCTTTAGTTTGAATCAGAATTTATGCCTGCTTTTCCTTTTCGCCTTCACCACGTCTTGCTGGGAGGCGCGTTATTAGCGGGAGCGTTGCCCGGAGTGGCAGCGCCCAAGCCTCCCTCGTTGCCACGCGCCGCCTCTCCGGTTGCAATTGACCCCGCGCGCTATGTTCTGGGGCCAGAAGATGTGATTTCTGTGGTGGTGCTGCGTCACCCCGAATTTTCTACCACCGACCTCGTCATTCCCAGTTCCGGTTCGTTGCTGTTGCCCGTTGTGGGAACAGTTCGTTTCACGGGCCGCACCATTCCTCAGGTCAGCGCCGAGCTCACGAAGAAATTGCGCGCGCGTTTGTTACGGCCCGAAGTGAGTGTTTCTCTATCCAAAGCCCGCCCGCGTCCGGTTTACGTTCAAGGCGCCGTGAAGGGGGGAGGGATTTTAGAATTCAAGGATGGTTGGCATATTACGCAGGCACTGGCGGCGGCAGGTGGCCTCGCAGGTGATTCGGATTTGGCGGCAGTATCGGTAACTCGTGGCGGAAAAATTATCCTCGACACCCAACTCTCGCCCATTTTGAACGATGCGACGGGCAAGTCCAACTTGCCGTTGCAAGTGGGCGATACGCTGCGCTTTTATCAGCGCGTAGTGAACGTGAGCGTGAGCGGCGCGGTGGCCCGTCCAGGTGCTTACCCGCTTCCGCGCGGTAGCGGTGTGGTCGAAGCCATCGGTCTTGCTGGCGGCCCCACTGACACGGCTTCACTTTCCAAAGCGACCATCCGGCGCGCTTCGGGAGCTATCATTGCCGTCAATTTGTTCAAAGCGCTGCGCGAGAATGACGCAGCCCAAAATCTGACTCTGGGCGAAGGCGATGCCATCAACGTGCCCGCGACTCAGGACCGCGTTTCAGTGCTGGGCGAAGTGAAAACGCAGGGGCAATTTCTGCTGGAAGATGGACGCACGATGCGCGTTTCGGATGCGCTGGCACGGGCGGGTGGCCCCACTGAAAATGCCGCGCTGACGCGGGCCACGGTTGGACATGCCGACGGCACCACCCAGCCCGTCAACCTTTATCAAATCATTTCCGAGGGCGACAGAACTGCCGATGTGGTTTTGAAATCGGGTGACACCATCAACGTGCCGCGCGCACGCGGCATTACCGTGACGGGCGAAGTGAATCGCGGCGGCATTATTCCACTGGAAGCGGGGCAGTCGCCGCGCGTTCTCGATGCCATCGCAGCGGCGGGCAACCTTGTTCCCACGCTCAAACCGGAACGGGCGCGAATTTCTATAGCCCGCATCACGCCCGAAGGCAAAACCATCACGATCATGGTGAATGCGACGGGACTGTTGAACCAGACCGATATGTCGCAGAACTCGCGTTTGCAGGACGGCGACGTCATCTCGGTTTCGTCCATTGCGCGTGCCCTCGTCACGATTGACGGCAACGTGAAAACGCCCGGTCAATACGAAATTGACGAAGGCGACGGGGTGCCGGAAGTCATTGCCCGCGCGGGGGGCGCAACGGATGACGCCGCACTGTCGCGCGTTTCCATCACCCATCGGGGAGCGACGCAACCCACATTTATCTCGTATGTGGACGCCATCAAGAAGGGAGGAGTCAAACCCGCCTTCCAGCTTCAAAATGGCGATGTTATCGTGGTGC
>JAQBNX010000408.1 GCA_028288385.1 Spirosoma sp. | reverse complement strand
CGTGGAGTTGAAGCTAGTTCTATAGTATTCGCGCCAAAAGTTGCTTTTGCAAAAGCAACTTTTGGCGCGAATACTATAGAACTAGCTTCAACTCCACGGCCTGGCTTATACCGGATATTTCCATTCTCCCCGATACGCCCGGCTCAGGAGTTTATTAGCTTCGGCATCGCCTGGAATCTGGCTGCCGTCCCAGGCCACGCTACGTCCCAACTTCAAAGACAGCATACCCAGCAAGGCCATATTCGTGGAGCGGTGACCAATTTCAATGTCGCAGACGGGCAGTTTATTCATTTTGATGCTGTCCAGAAAATTTGTCCACAACAGGGCAATGTTCTGATCGTCGGGCTTGTCTAGTTGCGGGTCCTGATGAATGGTGGGCTTTTTGGGGTCTGATGGATAGAAGGTCCATCCATCGAGCCAACCCATGTGAAATGTGCCTTCGGTTCCGTAGAAATACACCCCTACCGCCTGTTGTGGGTGCGTTTTCTCGGCCATGTTTCCTCCAAAGGTCCGATGTTCCCATACGGCCGTAAAGTTTTCAAATTCAAACGTTGACACCTGGTGGTCAGGGGCATCGGTACTATCCTGCTTGATCGATCGACCGCCGGTCGTGTACACCTTTCGGGGGTGGTTTTCTTCAGTAACCCATAAAATCTGGTCCATCCAGTGAATGCCCCAGTCGCCGAGCGTACCGTTGCCGTAGTCCAGAAACTGACGCCAGCCCCGGGGGTGCATAGCCGGGTTAAAGGCACGGAGTGGGGCCGGGCCGCACCACATGTTCCAGTCCATTTCTTTAGGTGCTTCGCCATCGGGTGTGGGCTGACCCGCGCCACCGGCATAATGGACAAACGCCCGAGCCATTCCTATTTTACCAACCTTCCCCGATTTCAGAAACTCCCTTCCCGACACATTATGGGGCGATACGCGCCGGTGCATCCCAACCTGACAGATACGCCCTGTTTGCCGGGCAGTTTTCACCATAGCTTTCCCTTCGTTGATGGTATGGCTAATGGGTTTTTCCACGTAGACGTGTGCCCCGGCCTGCATGGCGGCAATGGCAACGAGTGGGTGCCAATGGTCGGGTGTAGCGACAATGACAATTTCAGGTTTCTCGGTAGCGAGCATCTCACGGTAGTCCCGATATAGTTTGGGCTGGTCAGATGTTAGCTTACCCAGGTCCTCGCCGGTCTTCTTGAGTTGACGCGTATCGACGTCGCAAAGCGCAACGATTTTCGATTCGCCGGCTTGCACCGCAGCCCGCAGAATGTTGCCACCCCACCAACCAGCGCCCACAACCGCCGTACGGTATTTTTGAGCGGATTTACGAGTAATAAATGCCCGAACCTCAATTGGGTCGGTGATTAGCGATGCTCCCGCAAGAGCAGACGTTTTCAAAAAGTCGGTACGATTCATCAGGTAAGAAATATTGCCAGATTCGAGGAAGACTGGGCGCTAATGATGGTTATATTGTTAGTATTGGCCTTATATCAATCACTATGCTTAAAGTATAGGCAGTTCATTTTTTACCATTATAGGTTGAGAGAAGCGGTAGCCGAGTATTTATGCGCCAAACAGGCATTGATAAATGCTTCAACGTACTATTATTCATTACGATAAGCCCGGCCAGCATAAAATAGGGGGCTAAACTTACGCTTAGGCCGTTAGCTACATTGAACTGACTGAGTTCAACCTAAATAACAACTTCCCCTACCAGGAGACGTTACTAATGGTAATAAGCTATTTACTCAACTCAGAGAAGGCATTAGAAACTAGATGGTGGTCAGTGATAAGGTTAAACAGCGGTCTTTAAAAAGTGTGGAATGGTTGGCCCGAGGTAGTTACATTGCAAAAGCTGTCTTATATGCAGCCATTGCCTTGTTTACCGTTGAATTTGCGTTGGGCTCCCGAAAAGTTGATCCAAATCGGAAAGAGGTTCTCGAACAGTTGATGGGCAATGCGGCAGGAAAAATTCTGCTCGTCCTGATGGTACTTGCGTTAGCTGGTCACACCCTTTGGCGGTTATTTGAAATCTGGAATGATCCCTATAAAAAGGGTACTGGACCGGGAGGCTGGCTGTACCGATTAAATTATTTACTCAGTGCTATTACGTACGGCAGCATAGGCATTACGGCCGTTAAACTCCTGATGGGGCAAGGAGGTGGACAGAATAACCAAAAACGGATTTGGGTCGCTCAGTTGCTTCAAATTGAGGGTGGAGACTGGTTGATTATCGGAGTCGGGTGTGTTTTACTTACATGGGCTGGCTTACAGATTTACAAGGGCGTGTCGGGCAAGGTCTACAAAAGTCTGGAACTGGAAACGGTAAACTCATTCATAAAAGCCTTTCTCAGATTTTGTGGGTTCGCTGGTTTTATAACAGTAGGAGCTACCCTTGCGGGTACGGGTTGGTACCTGGTCAAAGGTGCTTTGGCTAAAAACCCACAATGGGTCAAAAATATGGATGACCTCATTGAAGGGGTTAGGGGCTTACCCGGTGGCTGGTGGCTTCAACTGGGGATGGGCGCTGGATTTTTCCTAATGGCTGTGTTTATGCTGGCCATGTCTCGCTACTTCCCGCTTAAAACAACGGAGTAGGATGCTTCTGTTGCCTGCCACTAGTTTACGTGGTTTAACTATCTGAGCACTCGTGCGTTTTCTTAGGCCAATGTTATAAGCCTGGAAACCTAGATTCTGAGCCAGCAAGTCATTCAAAAAGATTGTGGTTGATGTAAAAAACTTATGGTAATACGTAGCAGCAACAGCGACAATGGGTTGCTGCTACGTATTGTTCCTGATAATACCAAGCGTTTTTGGGTCTTGAATACCGTTGAAAAATTTGTCCAGCACAGCCTGAAAAACAGGGTCTGTGTTTTCCGGCAAACTAAATAAGGTCATGCTGGATCTGAGTTTTAAATCATCGGGGCTTCCCATAATCTGATTGGCGGTTTTACCAGTATGACTTAGCAGAGCAGATGAAATATCAATCAGTCTGCTTCCTAAAACTGGATGAGCTAAATAATCACTCGCTTCCTGCAAGTCTTTTATGGCGTAAAATGTTGCCATATCGCTGTATCCCAAACCGGCAATTTGCGGAAAAATATACCACATCCAGTGGCTTTGTTTCCGTCCATTTTTGATTTCTGCCAGGGCCCTACTGTAGTCTGTTTCCTGCGCATCCAGGAACCGGTTCAGGTTGTTTTCTGATCTCATCTAGTAAGATTTGAGGTACCCAGATAAAACGCCTTCTATAAGTTCATTCGCTTTAATTCGCCAACGGCATGAGCCGCTGCTCGGGCCGTGAGTGCCATATACGTAAGAGAAGGATTCACGCAGGAAGAAGAAACCATGGCCGCGCCGTCAGTAACAAATACATTTTGGGCACCCCATACCTGATTCCAGGCGTTTAGCACCGATGTCTTGGGGTCGCGGCCCATACGTGCCGAACCCATTTCGTGAATACCAATGCCCGGGTTCTTTGTGTTGTCATTGCGGGTTTTAATATTTTTCAGACCTGCTGCTTCGAGCATCTCGGCGGCATCGTTCATCATGGCTTTCCGCATACCCACGGTGTTTTCGCCCCAGCCTGCATCGAACTCGATGATTGGCAATCCCCACTTATCTTTCTTGCCCGATAGGCGCATGCGGTTGTTGGGGTCGGGCAGGGTTTCGCCAAAACCACCAATATTAAATTCCCAGCGGCCCGGCTTTGTCATGTTGTCTTTAAAGTCTGGCCCAAACCCATCCTTCGACGCTCCGGCTACCCAGTCCTGTCGGGCTCCACGCCCCTGATAACCAAATCCCCGCACAAAATCCTTGCGCTTATCATCGTCCCAGTTAGCAAAGCGGGGAATATAAATGCCTGTGCCCCGCCGACCGTAGTAATACATATCCTGCAAACCCTCAAACTCGCCTGATGCGCCCGCTCCCAGGTGATGGTCCATCAGGTTACGTCCCAACTGATCGGAGTCATTGCCTAACCCATTCGGAAAACGTTTGGACGTGGATTGCATCATAATCCACGCCGTATTCATCGTCGACGCGTTTAAGAAGATAATTTTGGCGTAATACTCCTGATGCTGTTTAGTATTCTGGTCGATTACGCGCACGCCGACGGCTTTATTCTTCTGGTCGTCAAAAATAACCTGATAGGCAATTTTATCGGTTATAAGGGTCAGGTTGCCCGTTTTAACAGCAGCGGGCAACGTAGCAGACTGCGTACTGAAATATGCACCGAACGGGCAACCCCGCACGCATAAATTCCGGAACTGGCACGAAGCCCGGCCCACATCGGTATGGATTTTCTGAGCCACCGAAATAATGGCGGGTCGACCCATGACTAAATGGCGACCTTTGAAATTCTTTTCAATGCCTGCTTTCGTCAGCCGTTCGATGCTGTTCATCTGCATGGGTGGGACAAACTCACCGTCGGGCAATACCGCCAACCCATCTTTATTCCCCGAGATACCGGCAAACCGTTCGACGTAAGAATACCAGGGCGCCAGATCTTTGTATCGAATAGGCCAGTCAGTTCCGTGGCCATCTTCAACATTGGCCATAAAATCGCGCTCATTCAGTCGGTAGCTCTGCCGTCCCCACACCAGCGACCTGCCCCCTACGTGATAGGCCCGAATCCAATCGAAGGGGCGTTTCTCC
>JAQBNX010000399.1 GCA_028288385.1 Spirosoma sp. | reverse complement strand
TACGCTGACGGCAGTTATGATCTGCACCGTCCCTACTCGGACGAAATCTATTTTGTGTCTCCCAGCGGGCAACTGATGCAGCGTGAGCCTGACCTGATCGATGTTTGGTTCGACAGCGGTGCCATGCCCTACGCCCAATGGCACTATCCGTTTGAGAACAAAGATATTTTCGAAAAAGCGTTTCCGGCCGATTTTATCTCGGAGGGTGTCGACCAGACGCGCGGCTGGTTCTTTACGCTGCATGCCATTGCGGTAATGCTGTTCGACTCTGTAGCGTTTAAAAACGTGGTGTCGACAGGTCTGGTACTCGACAAAAACGGCAACAAAATGTCGAAGCGACTGGGCAACGCGGTGGACCCATTTCAAACGCTGGCGCAGTACGGTCCCGATGCCACGCGCTGGTACATGATCACCAACGCTGAGCCGTGGGACAACCTAAAGTTTAATACTGATGGAGTTGGCGAGGTGCAGCGAAAGCTATTTGGTACGCTATCAAATACCTACAACTTCTTTGCACTCTACGCCAACCTGGATCAGTTCTCGTTTGCCGGCCGAACGGTGCCGGTAGCCCAGCGCCCCGAACTCGACCGCTGGATATTGTCCAAACTGCAGTCGCTGGTGCTGGAAGTTGAACAGCAGTTTGACAGCTACAATCCAACGAAAGCAGGCCGGGCGGTTCAGGATTTCGTCAATGATCAGTTGTCCAACTGGTACGTCCGGCTATCACGACGGCGCTTCTGGGCAGGACAGGTTGATGATAGTTCAGGAGTAACGACCGACAAACAGGCCGCTTATGAAACGCTACACGAATGCCTGACCACAGTAGCGCAGTTGATGTCGCCCATTGCGCCGTTCTACGCCGACTGGCTCTATCGTAACCTGACGCCAGATGCAGTTTCAGTACATCTGACGAATTTCCCTACCGCCGACCATAACCTGATCGACACCGAACTGGAACGGTCTATGGAATTGGCGCAGGAAGTATCTTCGCTGGTACACTCGCTGCGAAAAGGCCACAAACTCAAAGTACGTCAACCACTAAGCCGGGTGCTGATTCCGGTGTTGAGCCGTGACACCCGTCGGCAAATTGAGCATGTAGCGCCCATTATTATGGCAGAGGTAAACGTGAAAGCGGTGGAGTTTGTAGACGACGCGTCGGGCATTCTGAAAAAGAAAGTAAAGCCCAATTTCAAAACGCTAGGCCCCCGGTTTGGTAAGCAGATGAAGGACGTAGCAGCCGCCATCACGACCATGACCGATGAGCAGTTAAGAGAACTGGAGCAGAACGATCACGTCCGGCTTACTTCCTACGACTTGCAGCTTACCGACGTTGAAATCCTGACGGAAGACATACCGGGATGGCTTGTGGCCAGCGAAGCCGGACTAACCGTAGCGCTCGACGTAACGGTTACCGATGAACTACGCCGGGAAGGCATTGCCCGTGATTTCGTGAACCGCGTGCAGAACCTGCGTAAAGATCAGGGCTTCGACGTAACTGACAAGATAAGAATTGAACTCGAACCCACGGATGCACTGCTTGCCAACGCCATTGAAACAAACAGTGATTACATCCGGCAGGAAGTACAGGCCGTTTCACTGGATCTGGTCCCTGATTTAAACGGCAACGCGACGGAAATAGACATGGACGAATTCCGACTGCGGGTGATCGTATCGGTCGTCTGATAAATGACCAGTTCAGGTACCAAAGCCCGGCGTTGGAAACATTCCCATGCCGGGTTTACTTTTACACAGCAAACCAACATTTCATGCGCGGGTTCCTGTATCTATTTCTTTTCGGCCTGATGCTAGCCGGTTCAACGGCCTTGGCTCAGAACCTCGTACGCGGTCCCTATCTACAGGTCATTACGCCAACGTCTGTTACCGTCCGGTGGCGAACGAATCAGCCAGTGATAGGACGCGTCTGGAGTGGACCTTCCGACACGCAGCTGACTAACAGCCTGCGCGAGGGTCAGGCTTCTCTAGAGCATAGCGTCACGCTGACGGGTCTGCAACCCGCCACGCGCTACGCGTATGCCATTGGCCATGACGAAATCAAACTGGCAGCCGGACCAGACTATTACGTGCAGACCGCCCCAACAACTGGCGATAAGCGCCCGATGCGGATGTGGGTACTCGGCGATTTTGGCGTTGGCAACGAAAATCAGCAAGCCGTTTATCAGGCCTACCGCAAGGCGACCGCCAATCGCCCCGCCGATCTCTGGCTCTGGCTCGGCGACAATGCTTACTGTTGCGGCACCGACGAAGAGTATCAGCAGTACGTATTCAACGTGTATGGTCCAACTTTCCGCAACACGCCGTTCTACCCCTCGCCCGGCAATCACGACTATGCCGATAGCGGCACGAACTTTAATATTCCCTACTACAAGCTTTTTTCGATGCCCACGAAGGCCGAAGCAGGCGGAGTTGCGTCGAACTCTCAGGCTTACTTCTCGGCCAACTACGGTAACGTCCACATTATTTCGCTCGACTCACAGGCGCAGCAACCGCAGGATCAGGGACGGCTCTACGACACGACCAGTGTGCAGGTGCAGTGGCTCAAACAGGATTTGGCAGCCAACAAACTTACCTGGACCATCGTCATTTTTCATCACCCACCCTACAGCAAAGGCTCGCACGACTCTGATACGGAAGAGCAGATGCGGCTCCTGCGCGAGAAGCTAACCCCTATTCTGGAACGTTATGGTGTCGACCTGGTGCTAAACGGACACAGCCATGGCTATGAGCGCTACTATCGGCTGAAAGGCCAAACAGGCCTGTCCGGTACGTTCGACAAAACCAAACATATCGCCGAGAACACCACGGCCCGCTACGACGGATCGCCCAATTCCTGCCCTGTTCTCACCAAAGGCCAGGGGACCGTGTATGTGGTCAATGGGTCAGGTGGAGCCCTTGCCGGAGTGTCACCAGGCTATCCACATCCTGGAATGGTGGCGGGTTACCGGGGCGATATTGGGGGAGGTTCCATGCTGCTCGATGTGACCGAAAACCGGCTCGACGCTCAGTTCATTGCGAATGACGGATCGGTGCAGGACAAATTTACCTTGATGAAGCAGGTCAACCTGAAAAATCTTCAGCGCATCAACCGGGGCGAAAGCGTTAATCTTCAGGCTTCCTGGCCCGGTCAGTACGTATGGAATACGGGTCAAACGAGCCGTACCCTTACGGTTTCTCCTTCTACCTCAACAACCTACACGGTTCAGGACTCACAGGGATGCCTGATTGACGAGTTTGCGGTGGATGTAACCCTTGTAACAGAGGCTAACAACCCATTTGATGGGAAAGTAAACGTTTATCCAAACCCAACCAGTGGACAGATCTTCGTAAACGTAGCACTCCCTATGCCTAACGACATTTCCTTAAGCGTAGCAGATAGTCGTGGGGTAATGCTGGTCAAAAAACAATACCAAAAAACGGCCGCTCTGAACGAAGAGATTTCCCTACCAACACCGGGTCAGTATATCGTGACCATTAAAGTCGGCGATCAGCTAATAAGCCGAAAGACAGTCAGGCACTAGATGGTAAAGCGGCAAATCAGCGCGACGTAAAGACTTTGACGTAATCGACCAGCATGGTACCCGGAACAATGCTGCTTGCGGGAGGATTACCTACGTAGTCGCCACCTACGGCCAGATTGAGCGTAACACGTTCCACCTTACCGAACAAATTGCTGACGTAGCCGCCCGTTTTGGTATTGACCACCTGCCCATCGAGCAGGAATGTTAGCGAATCCTTCTGCCAGATCACTTCATAGACGTGGTAACAGTCAATGAGACTGACATTGGACGTAATGACGCTGGAGAAACTGCCGCCGAGTGGTACACCGGCCCTTCGACCGTAGAAGTAGTTGGTGGAATAAGTGAATGGTTCGTTGCCTTTGGCTTCCATGATATCGATTTCGCCGTTGGTAGGCCAGTTGTTGCCATATGACCAGAAGGCAGGCCACATACCATTACCAGCAGGAAGCTTGATGCGGGCAATCAGCCGGACTTTAGGCGTTGTCGTACTGGCCGACACATTCGTTTTACACTCGATACGTCCCGACGTGAAGCTGAACGTACGGGGCGTTGTATTTTCGGGGAGCGTGGGGCCAACTACTGTTTCTCGTTTGGCGGCAATCGACAGAGTACCCCCGGCAACTGTCATGTTTTGCGCCTGGTATAATTGCAGTTCGTTGTTGTAGGCTCCGCCGTTCCAGATGTTCCACTTGCTAAGGTCGGTATCGAAATTATCCTCGAAGGTTTTTGTCCAGCCAGCAGCTGTCAGCGCGGCCTCATCCAGGGTAGCGTCGCAGGTGCCAATGGTGGCTGCAGCGGCCAGCCGGGAACCATCAGCAGGAACGACTGGTTCGGGCAACGATTGACAGCCGGCAGCTATGGCTACGCCTAGCACGGCAATGGATAAATTGTGGATACGTTTATTGGAAAACATCAGGATATCGGTTTAGGATTAGACAGGCCGAATATAAGCATATCTTTCCTATGAATTTAGTCTCAAGAGCTAACCGTATCCGATTGATTATAACACCTGTCCAATACCAAACAACACCACGAACAGCAGCGTGGTGAGGGCCAGTTGCCCCAACCGCGCATTAAGTTCGGCGGGGCGTTTGTGCCGGGCTACCGAACGGCCATTCAGGACAAACAGCGGAAATGCCAGCACATATAGATAGCTGACTAAAGGGGCATCGTTGAAGAATGAATAAGCCAGGGCGCAGGCCATGCCCGCAATAAGCAGCCCCCAGTGATACCGGATCGCCAGGGCCAGACCCAGTCGGGTTGGTATCGATCGCTTTCCCGTCTGCGAATCCGTTTCTATGTCCCGGATGTTATTGATGTTCAAGACGCCCGTAGCGAACAGGCCAACGCTTGTGGCAGGAAGCAAAAGCAACGGTACAAACGACAGCGTGTGCAGAAAGTAGGTACCCAACACACCTACCCAACCGAAGAATATCAGGACGGCAATGTCGCCTAAACCAGCGTACCCATACGGGCGTTTGCCATTAGTATACCCCACGGCCGCGGCAATACTAAGCAACCCAAGCAGAAGAAAGAACCAGAATCGAGGGGGAATAGCACTGAAGTAACTACCCACCGAACCAGCATCGCGAAACGATTCGAGCAGTAGCCAAATGCCGCTAATCAATGACAAAAACGCTGTAATGATGATACCGCGCAGCATGGCTTCCCGGGAGATGTCGCCGGTGGCTACGGCCCGGCGCGGTCCCACGCGCTGGTCGGTGTCTTTACCCGACACGGCATCACCGTAGTCATTAGCGAAATTGGAGAGTATTTGCAGGAAAATCGTTGTCAGCGACGCTAACACCATAACTTTCCAGCTAAACTGCAAATTAGCGAGTGCCAGAAGGCTACCGAGAATGATACTGGCCAAGGACAGTGGCAACGTACGCGGTCGGGCCGCAGCAATCCAACT
>JAQBNX010000394.1 GCA_028288385.1 Spirosoma sp. | reverse complement strand
AAGATTCTACCGTTGCTGTAGCATCTGTTTCCTGGGGAGCAATGGTGTTTTTCTTGATCGCCAGAATTTTTACATCCGCTTTCAGATTGTTATAAGCAAACGCTTTGCCCGTATAAATGCTGGTTTTGACCTGGAAGCCATTCGAGAGGTCTGGCAGTTCGATAACGTTGGCAGCCAGACCCGCTTTGAGTTTACCGGCCAGCCGGGCCGTCATGGCATCAGCTAACGATGATTTAGCCAGCACAATTACTTTAGAGCCCTCCTGCTGAGCTGCGGCTGCCACAACCGTGGCGTATGCCATGCCATTTGGCTCATTTAACTTGGTATCGTCAGCATGGAGAACCCTGGTGGCTCCATAGCGACCGGCCAGTGCTAGTTCGCCATCGTCGGCCGTGCCGAGTACAATGGCCGTAGCCGATGTGCCCAGCATGCCGGCAACTTTTGCACCGTAAAAAATGGCTTCCTGTGACGATTTTTTGAGTTTACCTTCGTCTAACTCGGCAAATATGAGAACGGACATAATTTAGTTTACAGTTATAGAGTACACCTCGAACAATGAGCAGTTATTAATCCATTACTGGCTGCTCCTTATTCTATGATTTAAATCACTTTAGCTTCGGTACGCAGGAGTTGAATCAGCGTTTCGGCCTCTTCGGCTTTGATCATTTTTACGGTTCCGCGTGGAGCGGGCAGTTCGTAACGGCCAACGGCCGTGAGTTGATCTGTGCCTACAGGTTCTACAATCTTAAGTGGCTTGGTACGGGCGGTCATGATGCCGCGCATATTCGGGATTTTCCATTCGGCTATTGGCTCCTGACAACCCAGCACAAGCGGCAACTTTGCTTCGAGACTTTCTTTGCCCCCTTCAATTTCACGGGTAATACTGGCCGTCTCGCCGTTAATGTCGAGCAGCATCACGGGTGAGATGGATGGAATGCCCAGCATTTCGCCCACAATTCCATGAACCTGACCTCCATTGTAGTCGATAGACTCACGGCCCATTAAAATAAGGTCGTAGTTGTTTTGACCAGCAATAGCTGCAATCTGCTCGGCCACGAAATAAGCATCGGTGGGTTCGGCGTTGACCCGGATGGCATCATCGGCTCCAATGGCTAAGCATTTGCGGATAACTGGCTCGGCATCGGCTTCACCTACGTTTAGCACAGTAACGCTGGCACCAAGTTTCTCTTTTAGTTCAACAGCCCGCGCCAGGGCATAGTCATCATAAGGACCGGTAATGAACTGGACACCGGCTTTGTTTAATTTGGTGTTGTTATCCGTGAAGGCGATTTTGGTGGTGGTATCTGGCACACTGGTCACACACACTAAAATTTTCATTGGTTATGCGGTTTTGGTTAATAATAGCCAATAG
The DNA here is from genome assembly GCA_028288385.1 of Spirosoma sp. Classification (GTDB taxonomy): domain Bacteria; phylum Bacteroidota; class Bacteroidia; order Cytophagales; family Spirosomataceae; genus Spirosoma. The sequence goes on along the minus strand of JAQBNX010000394.1, from coordinate 3,324 downwards.
CCGTTCAAGCTTTTAACATTGGCCAATGGTTCTTAATGGCTTTGCATCGCTGAGGGCTACTTTTACGGTGCAAAAGTACAAACACTCACAAAAAAAGTATGCATGCATACTAATTTTCCTGTACGATGAACAACGACCGTATCCAGCAATTAATTCGATTTATACAGGAAGAACCGGGTGATCCGTTCAATGTTTACGCCCTGGCGATGGAATATATAAATGGTAATCCTGAACAGGCGAAGCCTTATTTTGAGCAGTTACTAACTGACCATCCTGATTATCTGCCAACCTATTACCATGCGGCTGCGCTCTATGCCGACCTGGGTGACCCCGACACGGCCGTCCAACTGTATGAAAAAGGGATTTTACTAGCGCGGGCCCAAAACAATCCTAAAACGGAGCTGGAGCTACAGCGAGCGCTGCAGTCTTTTGAAGAGGATAGGAATGACTGGTGAGAACAAACGTAGTGATTTAAGGCCGACGCTTTCGTTTGCCTTTTACTAACTCCTGCCTGAATAGCAGCGGAACACTGGCCTGCTCGGGCAACGTATAGTTCAGCGCTACGTAGTTGGCGTGCTGCACTTTCGGTAAATACACGAATCCCCGTACCGACTCTCCGGGTGCCAGGGTATTCGCTTTTAGGGCCAGTTCGCGCCAGCGGTACTCTTCATAATCATAACGCTGCATCCGGTTGGCAAAGGTTCCGTAATCGATGGCGCGTTTAGCCGCAATGGCCTGATAGGCAAAATCGTGAGAAACGCGCTTGCTGGCCCACTCGCGGTAGGATCGGCTGTTACTGGTAGTAGACACATCGGACGCCACGGCTGCTACCAGCAGAACTGTATTGAGCACTTTGGCGCGCTTCAATCGATTCTCTTCCTGTTTGCGCTTCAGGCTCATTCGTCCTGCTTCATAAGCAGGGTTGGCCGCCGAGCGCGCGAACGGATGACTGGCGTCTGCGGGGTCGGTGAGTGTGTCTTTGTCTGGACCAAGGGCTACAAAATGAAAGTCGGTCGGACTTACGTCGATGGGGTGGTCGGTGTGGTTTTTAACTTCAATGTCGAGCGCTACGTACTCCATGTCTTCCCGCTCGAACGAGGCAACAACCGCAACCCCATTTTGCTCGGCCTTTGTAACAGACCTTCCATCAATAGTCACAATGTCACCCGACGTTGGCTGGAGCCGATACGTCATCAGGGTGGGAGAACAGCCCGTAAGCAGGCCCGCCACCAGACCAACGAGCGTAAAAGAGTGGGGAAGGAGAAATGTTTTCATAACCAGCCGGCCATCAGCGTTTTCCAGCTGTCAGACACTCAGTAAAGATAAGCCTAAGTCGATCGCATTTAGTCAGAAATTACGCAGATTTTTTAGCCGATAAGCAAATTTGCACCTATTAATAAATACAAAGGTAAGCTATTGGCATACAGAAGCTTGATTTAGGTAGATTAGCTATCAGTCAACCAGTTCAAGGCGGGCAAACCGCAACCTGATTTGTCGTATGTACTACCAGAAGCATAAGCCTGCTCCTCACCTGGCTCCGTTTGTCGAATGCTACTTCATGTGGGAGAAAGCGGATCCGCTTATCTATCCGCTATGTATCGAATCGCCCCCAACGGGTTTTGCTTCTATGGTCTTTACGTACGGTGATCCGTATCTGATTCATACCGAAAAACAGACTACACTGGTACCTGCGTCATTTCTGACCGGTCAGGCTACCCGGCTATATTAACTGGAACTGTCGGGCCGCATTGGCATGGTTGGTATTATGTTTCGACCGGCGGGGTTGAGTACGCTGTTCGGTTTGCCAATGTATGAGTTTATCGATGAGCGCATCTCCCTTAACGATATACTAAGATCGTCGCTTAACGACCTGCACGAGCAACTTTGCGAAAGTATAAACTCCACCAGACTCATAGCGCTACTCAAACATTTTTTGAACCGACAACTGCTGCACCGGGGCGACCGCTTCGATCGGACTGACTAAGCGGCCAACCTAATCGTCGACAAATTCGGCATGATTGGGCTGGCTGCTTACAATGCCACCATTCACTTTGTGCCTGTGGGCGAAGACGGTAAGGGTTCGTTCTGCGAGTTTGGTAAAGTAACCTGGATTCTGCTGATAGACTGCTTTCCCGACATTAGCGTGCAAATCGCACCTGTTGATTGTACCGAAATGCAAATCGGTTCGTAAATCGTTATTCAAGTTTGTTGTGATAATTTACTTAGTTGTTGAACAGGGCCAGCCATACATTCCAGCCGCCCAACACGGCCGTGACAAAGACCACAAGACCCATCGCTATGTTTTGAGCCAGTGAGTTGTGAAATTGACCCAGAAGTTTCCTGTTATTGACCGCGATAAAAAGAAACACCGTTACGAACGGAAGCAGGATGCCGTTGATGGCCTGAACGGCCACGATCACCGGTATTGGCGTTACATTTAACAGACCGAACGTTAGCCCGGTTGTCATTACGATAAGCCAGATGGACCGGTAGACGACGGAGTTCTTGCGGATGCCCAGCAGACTACTGGCCGTTACAGCAGCCGCTAGCGGAGCCGTTAACGACGAGGCAAACCCGGCCGCAAACAAACCAAATGCAAACAGCAAACCCGCCCAGGGGCCGAGCCGGTCGGCAAGCACCTGCGCCATGTGGGGGTACGTAAAGTCATTGGGAATGAGCAAACCCGCCAGCAAGAGCACGACCGAAATAATACCGCCCAGCATAACAGCTACCCAGATGCCCAGCCTCATCTGACTCAGAGACTGTGCGTTCGAAGCCCCAGCGGCCGTATCCACGGTGGGAACAATGCTGGACCCAAAAAACAGGTTATACGGAACAATGGTCGTGCCAATGAGGCTGTTGATGAGCAGTAGAGAGCCAGAAGGAAATACGGGTATGATCAAGGCTTTGGTAAGCTCAATGGGGGTAACAGGCGTCCCGAACGCTACGTAAATGAAAGCTCCGCCCATCGCGAAAACAACCAAGCCTAACATATTGGCCAACCCCTGGGTAGAACCTATCCAGAGCAGCACAATGCACACTATGCCCACGCCGATGGTGAGCCACTGAACCGGCAAACCCGTTAACAAAGCCAGACCCGACACAGCCCCGAGAATATTACCCGCCTGGTAGGCCGCGCAGCCCAGCAATATGGCCCCAAATAAAAGCCCGGCTATCCATCGGCCTCGTTGTCCGGTATAGGTTAGCCTGATGATTTGTCCTAAATCATGACCCGTAGCGATGGTGATGCGGGCGGCTGCTTCCTGCAGCCAGACTGTGCCGAGCGTGGCAAAGGTTAATACCCATAGCAACTGCAGACCGTAG
>JAQBNX010000386.1 GCA_028288385.1 Spirosoma sp. | reverse complement strand
GGAGAAAGCAAAGTTTTGTTTTACAAACGCATCACTTAGGTATGGAGCCGCCCCTTTTACAATATTCCAGCGCATGTAGGTCCGGAGGTCTTCGATGGGTGTAGCCGTTACGAGGCTGTCGAGCGATCGGTAAAAAGCAGGGTTTTGCACTAACAGTGTGTCCTGACCTTTGGCACCGAGCTTAGTCAACTGATCGGCCCAGTTAATGCCAGGCGTTTGCTTACTAAAGGCCGATGTGGCGAACTTATTGTACGTTTTATACGGATCGCGTAGATCTACCCGGGGCATTTGCGCCTTGGCAAGCGCCGTTTCGACCCGCATAATTACGTCGGCATCCTGCGAAGCCTGCGTTGGCTCCTCGCCAATTAAGGCAAACATCTTAGTCAGGTTGTCCCGGTAAGCATCGCGGACTTTTTGGCTGCGGGCGTCATTCTTAAGGTAATAGTCACGGTCGGGCAGCGTAGTACCTCCCTGACTAAGCTGCGGTACGTATTTAGTAACGTTCTTGCGGTCTTGCGCAACAAAGAAACCAAATAGCATACCGTTACTCTGAGTCCGCTGATAAGCCAGTTCGTTCAGAAAATCAGTTTTAGTATTGACCTTTTCAATGCGAGCCAGGTCGGGTTTAATAGGGTCGAAACCGCGTTTTTCGATGGTCGCGCTATCCATGCCACTGACATAATAATCGCCTACCATCTGGTAAAGTCGACCTTTGGTCGTGCTTTTTGACGCATCCTCGAGCAACGTTTTCATAGCGTCGAGACTTTTCTCGCGCAGTTCATTGAAACTACCCCACGATGTTTTGGAAGCAGGAATTGCATTTTGACGCAACCAGTTCCCATTGGCATACTGGTAAAAATTGTCGCCTGGCTTCACAGACTGATCCATGTTCTGTGGATCGATAAACTTAATAGGAGCCGCACCCGGCCGGGGCGCTGGTTTGCGCGGGGGCGTAGCCGAGCCAGGCTGGGCAGCCAACAAACCAACAGCAAGTGTGAAAACTGACAGAAAAGACAGTTGTTGATTCATGTAATTAAAATACCAGGGTTAATGAAGAGTGTAAAAATACTATATTATGGGCATCAATTTGACATAATGAAGTTGGAGTGGGGTGAATAAAGGGCCATAACCGCCTTTTATTCACCCCACTCCAACTTCATTATGTCAAAAACGTACCGTTAGGTATTCGATTAGTAATCAATGGTACACTCTTGCATAGGTTCCGGCTTTATATCTGTCGAAGGGTTCTCTTCGGTGATAATTCTGGCCGAAATACGTAATGATCTGATGGAACATGCGTGGATCGAGGTAGCCGGGAATGGGCTGAATAAGTTCAAACTTCTCGTCCATAAAAACCGTCGTCGGGTAACTCAACCGATTGTTCATGAGTGCTGCGGCCAGTTGATGAACGCCCCGTCTTCCTCCGCCAATAAATTTAAAGGTCTGTCTTCCCAACGTAATGTCACCAGTTTGCTCGGCATTAAGTTTAACGGCGTAATAGTTCTGGTTAACGTAATCGACAATAGCAGGTTCGGTAAAGGTTTGGCGATCCATTACTTTACACCAGCCGCACCAATTTGTGTAAACATCGACGACAAACTTTTTGGGCGTTCTCTGAGCCAGAGCATATGCCTGCTGGATAGTAAGCCACCTGATCCGCTTAGGTTCAGCACTTAGCGATTTGGGCGATTCGGTGGGTAATGTTGTTCGGAATGAACAAAACGTGAGCAGAATAAAGAAAGCAAAAAAGAGGAACAGACGGTTCATAACATAGTTTGATCATATTTTATAAATAACGCGGTGGGATAAATAAAATTAGCCTGTCCTCTTATTTAATATCCGTGTATCTAGCCGAACACGCTACGTCTTCACCGCACGTAAAATATCGCGTTTATGCAATGGACCGGGGTGTTTTTCAACCGTTAATCCAACATTACGCATGTTACGTTGTACGTAACTCTTGGCGCAATACGTAGTCAGCATGCCACCAGGCAGTAATAAATTGGACAACTGCCGAAAAACGTCCGGTTCCCACAGTTCAGGCTGAGCCGACGGAGCAAAGGCATCGTAATAAATCAGGTGATACCGGTCTGCTGTCTGCAGTTCCTCAAAAAATCCGGCTAGTTTGGTCAGCCTGAAGAAGGGATTGATTGTCACGATTTTGCCCCAGGTAGACTCATGCATACTACGCAACCAATTTGTGCCGAGCAAGGCATCATAGTTGAGTTGGTGAGCATCGGCCAGCGGCAGTGGATAGGCTTCAATAGCTACGTAGTGAACCTGATGTTGGTGTAGTTGGGCCTCATGGGCGGTCAATAGAGCATTTAGACCGGTTCCGAATCCCATTTCAAAAATTCGCAGTTCATCGGTCGGAAATTTAGCCAATGCAGCCAACAACCCAAGTTCGATATATACCCGCTGCGACTCCTGAATGGCTCCATAAACCGAATGATACGGCTTGCCGAGTGTTTCGTTCAGCACCGTGTGCGACCCGTCGGCGGTTGGGATAACACGTATTGTTGGGTTCATACACTACAGATTTTTAGGCTATTTTTGCCTTCCCAATACTCAGATATCGCAAATGATTCAACGCGTTCAAACTATCTTTTTGTTTCTCATTGTCGTCGCTATGGGCGTCGCCTTATCCTACCCACTCTGGGAAAAATCGGGCGCACAGTCGCCAGAACTTGCCCAGTTAACCGCTTTGGAATATTCGCAGCAACAAGCCGTTTCGCAACAAGCGGGTGTTCCCTTATCGACCGCACCTAGAACCGTCATTACGTCGGTCTGGTACTTGGGTTTATTACTGGGTTTGGTAGGGCTGTCGTCACTCTACGCCATTTTCCAATTCCGCAACCGGCTTACCCAGACCGCCCTTTGTGCTGTTAATGCTCTCATGCTTACAGCCATCATGGGTATCATTCTGTATCGAACCCTGTATGAGGGCAAGGCATTCGGCAATCCGGCCGATCAGGGTAGTTTTTTGCCGGGTTTCTATGCCATTATTGCCGCTTTGGTTTTCAATGCCTTAGCCAATCGCTTTATTCGTCGGGATGAAAAACTGGTACGCGGATCAGACCGGATACGATAAAAAACTGTGTGTTGGTGTTTTAACATGTATCTGCCCAAAGCACAAACGCTACGTAAACGTTATCTATCAGGCTGTTGCTTCTGAAGCTCTCACCCAGCGCCAAAGCAACAGCCACACAATGACCGACGAAGCGGTGCCGATGATCGAGCCAACGTAGGCATCTTCAACAAAATGCTGGAATAAATACACCCGCGAGTAGCCCGTAAGTGTGGCCAATGCCAGATAAAACCAGCCCCGTCTCCGGTGGTTGTCGATAAACGCCAATAGGCTGAACATAGCAAAGGCGGTAGTCGTATGACCCGACGGGAAGCTGTTATAGCTATAAATTTCTAACCCTTTTATGATTCGGTATTGGTAAACGGAGTGTTCGAAAAACTTCAGCGGTCTCAGACGTTCAGGAAAAACGATTACCTTCAGAAACAGGGAAGTAAGCGATGAAAGGGCAAAACTGGCAAACGCCATTGCCCCAACACGTCGATTGAAAGCGAGCAGAATAACGCAAACGACCACAAAAAACACACCATCACCGAAATACGTGGCATAGGTAAAGAACACATCGGCCGTAGGGCTATTACGGCTGTTTACCCATTGCATTAAGTTCTCCTGCGTATAGCGTAGTTGCAGAACCCCCACCACGCCCAGCAGCAATGCAAAAAGCAGAAAGAAGTCTCGGTTTCGGCGGACAAGGTAGGGTAGCATGGAAAACTCGAAGTCTGCGGGTTATTTGGCAGGATTAGCTTTCTCCACCGTAATACCAACGCTTAGTATATTCAGCAAAGGGTCCTGGCGCATGTATTGCCGGATCTGCATGGTGTATTTACCAGGCTTCGGAAATCGGTAATTACGTTTTATAAGAAACTTGTGATCGAACAGGTCACCCAAACCGTTACCATTAGGCTTGCCTGTTTTAGGGTCCATTAGAATCAGTTCATCAAGTCGTGATTCAATTTCTTTACCGCTGGCATCGCGGAGGTAGCGGGTCAAATACAGGTTGTAGTAGCCGTAGGACAAACTGTTACGAAGATTATATGAGATGTTATATGGTATCGATGCGTCGGTGATTTCGAACGCAAACGATGGTGCATTTTTGATGTACCACTTGCCGTCCTCTATATCAGTGTATTCACTGTATACCGCATTCGTGTCGCAGTTTAAGGCTATGAATGCCACGAGAACCATCACCCCCAATCGTTTCATACTATACTTATAAACTAGTCAACAAAGCTACGACGGGGCA
>JAQBNX010000370.1 GCA_028288385.1 Spirosoma sp. | reverse complement strand
TACGCTGATTTGGCTCTGTTTTCTGACCGATCAGGAGCAACGCCTGACCCTGAAATAGGTTAACACGGACGGTGTAAAGTCATTTCAATAGAATTCAGCCAATAAATGCCTGCCCCGACTTGTCTGTTCCGGGCAGATGTTTTGTGTGGCGCATGGCATTGGCTGGTTCTGTTCAAGGCTTACTACCAAACTATCAGGCACTGCTCCGTCTGGTTGCCGGTTTACGGGCGGCTTTTCCTCGTTTCATCTAACAAGACTTCCATTCTATCGGGTATAGCCTGTGCGCTGCTCTTTCCGTCGGCCAACTTTGAGCCATTAACAACCAAAACACAAATACTAATGAAAACGCTATTCCTCTTTTTCTCCCTCGCGCTCATCAGCGTTAGCTGCACAACAAAAAACACCGATATAAGTCCCGACAGCAGTTCTTCTGGCGGAAGTAACGTACCGACTGAACTAGTCGGAAAATGGCTGAAAGGCTCGTTCTCGATGACCAACTTCTTTACTTACGACGGGCAGGATTTAGGCAAGGGTTACGAAAGTTCGCGAGCGTTGAACATAACCAAAGACGGGCAGGCTGAGGTGTTTCTTTACTTTCATACCTTTGACGGTTACTGCCATTCGCATGCGTTTACCTATGTGAAGGGACGGGCTACGGTGGAGGGCGATCAACTAACCATCACCGCTACGTCGGGTCGCTACCGGGGTGCATATGGAGGGTCCTGCGGTGGCCGAAACGGCTTTGACCGGGCTATGACGAGCGATGAAGTGGGAAAGCAGGTGTTTAAGCTATATTGGACCATCGAAAAACGCGATGGCCAGCGATATTTGGTTACGAAGTTTAACCGGGGTGACGAAGACAGCGCCAGTGACTTCTTTAAGCCTACAAACTGGTAAAAATGAACGATTACGTGACTGTTTTCAAGCTTGTACGTCAACAAAATCAATACTAAAATTTAATGACTATGCCATCATCGGAACTGGTAACGTAGGTAGTGCGCTGGCCCAACGCTTTATTTAGGCTGGCCATACGATACTAATGGAGGCCTAATTCCTACTTTTGGAAAAGTCGATCCGGCTCACGACTAAAATTGGGGAGGATCACTTCACTACACCTATAACTGCAGTGCAACAGGCCGAGGTCGTCATTCTGGTAACACCCGGTATGAAAGCAATTGAAGTTGCCTATGAATAGGGTGATACAATCGGCAAGGTTATTATCTACACCATGAACACCGGGCGCAACATGGAGCTGAGTGGTTTTCTCAATACAACCGACGCCATTCTGGCTCATTCGGCCACGCGCAATTTGGTAAAGTGCTTCAACGTCACGGGCTTTGAAATTGCACTGACCCACAGTACGGTGACAAAACCGCCGACATGTTTGTGGCTGGCAGCAGTACCAAAGGCAAGGCCATGGTTATCAAACTAGCTAAAGCCGCGGGCTTCGGCGAGTGCTATGACATGGGTGGGAACGACAAGTTTACGCTACTCGAGCAACTAGCACTTACCTGAATTATTCTGGCTATCTCGCGGGATATGGCCGAGGCATCGCTTTTAAGCTGTTGAAGCGGTAACACGCCTGTTTATCTTGTGACAAGGCGTGTTACCGCTTCACTTCACCCAATGTGCCTATCCAATTGCTCGTTTATCGGCTGGCCGCATCGTCGTTCCTTATTTTGCGGCTCTCTTTTCCGCTGGAATTCATCTGACCAAAACGCCACTCGAAAGCGAGCCGGACCGAGCGGCTTACAAAAAACGAGCGCGTATCGGATTCAAAGCTGGGAGCCGACTGGCGCAAATTCTGATACACTCCCCGGTTAAAGGGGTTATTGACGCCCAGTGTCAGGCTGGCTTTTTTATCCAGCAGTTCGCGCTTCAGCGCAAAACCATACCAGTAAAAAGGTGATCCCGAGCCCTGTAAACTGATCCAGCCGGAGTTAAAATTGGCATTCGTCTGGAACGTGTAGTTATGCGGCAGTTTATTGGTACTGCTGAGGTTAACGTTACCCACCACCCCGCTGTTACGCTGATTTAGGCTAGGACTGCTCAGATAGACGTAACGCAGGTCCATACCTCCGTTCAGCGCCCAGGTTTTGGTGGCCTGCCCTGACAGGTTTACATTCATACCATAAGCATTGCGACGGCCAATGTTCTGGGGCTTGCTCAACGAAATACCCGCTTCATCAACTGTCCTGACGTATTCAATGGCGTTGCTGGTCATTCGCCAGTACAGGGCCGTATTGACAGACAAACCTGCTTTTGTTGTTACGCTATGGCCCAACTCTACCGCGTGGGTCAACTCCGCATTCAGGTATGGGTTTCCGGTTTGAAGGTTACGTGGATCACTGGCGTTGAACCAGGGATTCAGAAACCAAAGCTGTGGCCGCTGAATCCGTTGCGTATAACTAGTTTTCAGGGTGTGCGATTTGATGCCTTTCGATATGGTAATACTCGGAATCAGGTTCGTATATTGATTGGCCAGCGTAGTGTGCGTGGTCATGAAGTTGCCATCAATAACAGTTCGTTCGAGCCGGGCACCCAGGTTCATCGTCCATTTCCGCTTGGCTTCGACCCGGAGCGCCGTATACCCCGAAAAAATCTGCTGGTTGTAGTCGAAATCATTCGATTGAGTCGGGTCTGCAACCAGGAGTAACTTCCCATCGAGTGATTGCTCTATGCGATACTCACTGCCAATGGCGCGCCGAATGGCTTTTACGCCCATCTCCAGCTTCAGTTGTGTGGTGTCCTGACCCGTCCGGATGAGGAATGGGTGGGTGTAGTCGGCCTGGAGGGTGTACTCTTTGTTGCGGCTGTAGTTGGTGCTATGCTGCCGGAAACTAAGTTGCTCTACCTCAACCAGCGTATAACGATCGGTATTGTAAAAATAATTGTCGGGCATTCGGCTGAACTGCGTCAGCAAGGTAAACTCACGGGCCGAATTGACACCCGGCTGTTTGCGAAACGTTTTTGTGTAACCCAGGTCAAACTGGCTGTTTCCATAGGGATTACTCATTCGGATATCGTTGCGAAAATACTGAAACAAGTTGCCTGTGGGGTCAGTCAGGCGGTTGATGACTGAACTGTTATTGGGGTAATAGCCACCCCAGGCATTGGCCGAAAAATTGATACGGCTCGTTGAGTCCGGGTCGTAATCCAGGCTGAACTCGCCATAGCCGCCCGTACCGGTGTTATCGCTGGTGCTTCGCTGGGACAGGTAATTTAACGGTTGGCCATCGGCTAATGTCGTGCGCAGCATTTGAAATTGCCGGATTTGCCGAAATTGATAGCCGTTGGCCGAGAGCGAAAATCCCAGTTTTTTAGTTTTCACCGCAAGCTTCGTATTGGTACTACGATTCAGGTTGCCCAGGGAAGCCATTACTGAGCCATTGAATCCATGCAAGGCTTTTTTGGTAATGATATTGATGACACCCGCAGCACCTTCTGCATCGTACTTAGCTCCGGGACTCGTGATGACTTCGACCGATTTTATATTGTCGGCGGGCATCTGCCGGAGCGCATCGGCCAGATTGCGGGCCATCATGGCCGATGGCTTGCCGTTAGTGAGTATCCGGATATTGCTATTCCCCCGCATCTGGATATTACCGTCCAGGTCCAGACTCAGCGACGGTATTTTACGCAGGACATCGGCCGCCGAACCACCCACATTGGAAACGTCTTTCTCGGCATTGTACACCAGTTTATCTCCTTTTTCTTCGATCAAGGCTTTCTGAGCGGCCACGGTCACCTCGCCCAGCGTCCTACTTTCTGACCGCAGCTGAATGGCACCCACAACAGCTGCGGGCCGGTCGGCCGTTAGGGTTACGGGCTGAGTCTGGGATACATACCCCACTGACGACAGCGTAAGGGTGTAGTTACCCAGCAGGAGCGATGGCAGGAGGAACGTACCGGTGCTGTCTGTGGTCGTACCGGCAACTAATGTACTGGCGTTCCGCACCGCAACAGTTGCAAAGGGGACCGGGCGACGGGTTGTCGAGTCAATGAGCGACCCGGTAATACTACCCGGATTGGCGGATTGAGCTAAAGCGTCCCCTACCCATAGCGCAAGCGCGGCTAAGGAGAAAAGAAATTTCATAATAAGGCTGACAAATGGTTGTTAAGGGGACCGGAAAGGCGCAGACCAGCCTTTTCTAAAAATTCAGGCTGAGTAAAAAGGCTTTTTGATCGTTTTATCCAAAGAGACGATAAAACCTAAACCGTTGCAGCGCGCTGCCAGCAGGGGCCAACTTATTTTTCTTTCCGGAGAAAAATATTGTTGCTGATCGACTCCAGCCGTACTTCCGGGCCGCCACTGAGCACGGTTCCTTCCAGCATATAGCCCACCAGCGGATTCTTCTGACGCTTGCCATTGAAGTCAATCGCCAGATCGGAATAGACTTCGCCCGTAATCGTTTTCATCGCTACGTTAGCCCCTTTTGAACCCGGCCAGCTCATGTCTACAAAGCCACTGATGGACTTTGCCCAGACGGGACCATTAGAACCCTGAATATCGATGTTACCGTTGATGGTCTCAAGGCGCAGGGCTGCCTTTCTGGGCAGAAAAATTTCATAATTAATTGTGCTGCAAACCGAATAAGAATCACCGTTGCGCTCGGTTCGCCAGGTCGATTTGCTGCCGGGGCAGTCTTCCGCTTTTCCCTGTTTGATCAGTTCTGAGTCAAAGTCGGTGTTTAGGCTCACAGCTTTGGCAGTCGATGCCGTTTCGACCCGTAAGGCATCATTAAGTTTTCCGTCGTTTATCGTAGCGGCAATCCTGACCGACACATCTGACTTATCCCAGTAACGTACCCGAATATCGTCGCCGAATTTCAGGTTGAGATGAACGGCCTGGTCGGCCGCCAGCGGCAGCGTTTTGGTAATGATTTTCTGAGAAAATGCGGGTTTCATCAGAAACAAAGCCAGTAACAGAAGCAGAATAGTTTTCATGGAAAGAGCCGGAATAAAGTGAAAGAAAATGCCTTATTTCTGTTTACGGATAAAGATGTCGCTGCTGATGGTTTTCAGCTGCAGGTCTACACCGCCACCGTTCGTTGTGCCGTTGATCATATGGCCGCCCCCCATGCGGGTAAGGCCGTCTTTTTTAGTCTGCCCCAGATCAAAGTCGGTATACATTTCCCCATTAATCGAGCTTAGTTTTAGATTGGCTTTGGTCGATGCGGGCAGCGTTACGTCAATGGCTCCGCTAATGGTCGAAATAGCGGTTGGCTTACTCTGATTCAGCGTAGTATAGACGACTTTTACTTCGCCGTTGGTTGTATTAGCCACCACCGGACCCGTTACGTTCAGCAGGCTGATACCGCCGTTTTTTGTACGGATTTCAAGATCGCCCTCAACGTTCTGAACCGTTACGTCTCCACGGCCCCAGTTGGTTTGTTCGTACAAAATAGCGGCTTTCTGGGGTACACGAATCGTGTAGGGCATGTTCTGGCGCGAGGCTTTTTCAATCCGAATACCGCCACTTTCGGCCGTTACGGCCAGTCCGATTCCAGTGTTATCAACGGCCGAGTTGTATAGCGGGCGAAGTCCTTTGGCGCGTTCGGGAGTTGCTTCCATTTTTGCGGAGGTTTGTATGATTACCTCATTGCCGTTGTAACCCTCAATTTTCAGGTTCGAGGCATCGACCATAATTGTCACTTTCTGGTCACCTTTATTGGCCAGTTTTGTTTTGTACTCCTGGGCATACAGCACAGTCCATTGGCATAGGCAGCTTAGGCCTACTAACAGCATTTTTTTCATGGTTGCAAAAGAATTAAGACGTGTTACGAAGGAGAATTGGATACGTTGGTTAAAGTGCCGGCTCCTTCTTCGGCCTTGAGCCTGACTATTTCCAGCACCTGCTTATTGCGGGCCAGCCACTGCATGTGGGTGGTGGCTCGTTTTTCTTTCATGGCAACCAGCGCTTCAATGAGCGTAAGTTGCACGTTTGGGTCTTTCTGAATCCGCAAGGACTGAATTAAGGCTTCACGGACGCCTTCTTCCCGCTCGAAGCGCAGCAGGGCCTGGCAGGCCGCTAGCCTTACGTTTACGTTAGCATCGTGGTTGAGCGTGTTTATGAGCAATTGGGTAATCTCGCGGTCAGCCTGGTCGAGTTCATAACTCTGATTAACGGCCAGAATCCGGTCGCTGGCCGAAGTCTGCGTCATGGTGCCAAATGCCAGGGCTTTTTTCATGGATGCAGCCTCCGGTTCATTATTCGCGGCCAGCACTGAGGGGTCTGTTGCATTTGGTTGCCAACGACTATAGAACCGTCCACCCACGAAGCCAATCAGCAAAATCGCTACTCCGGCGGCCAGCTGCATGCCCCAACTCGTGAGTTGCCGTATTCTCCCGACTGGGTGAGGCCCCATTTTGTGATCCATGTTGGCGACGAAATCGGCCGATGGCTGTTGGAGTTGCGCGTCTGCTACGTAGTGAAACAGCGCAGCGTGTTGCCGTAAATGGTCAGGCACCCGCTCGGGATGACGAAAGAAGTCGCGCAGTTGTTTTTCTTCGTCCAGGGTTGTTTCGCCCTCATAATAGCGGGTTAGCAACTCGTCAATATTCGGCTTCATAATCGTTTAGTTTTAGGTATCCGTCCCGCAGACGTTGCCGTGCCCGTGACAACGTAACGCGGATGGTATTGATCGAAAGCCCGGTTACCTGTTCAATTTCTTCGAAGGAATACTCCTCCACATCGCGCAGATGGAGCACAAGTTTCTGGGCATCGGGCAATTCGTTCATTAGTCGCCGGATCAGATCCACACTGTCGGCCAGTTCGGTTTGCCGATGGGGCGAAAGCTGTTCTGCCACTACGTTACCCATATCCACTTGATCAACTGCTTTCTGGCGGGCATGTGCCTTAAGCCGATCCAAGCACAAATTTTTGGTCATTTGTACGGCTAAAGCTTCTACGCTCTGATAGGTTTCCAGTTGTTGACGGTTGGTCCACAGCCGCATCAGCACATCCTGTAAGGCATCTTCGGCATCTTCGCGGTTGCGAAGAAACATCGTAGCCAACCGGAAGAGTCGATTCTGGACGGGTAGAATCCGTTGCTTGAAGGCGAGTAGGTCCATGTCAGTGCAAAGACGACCAGGCGCTGAAAACATTACAGAGCTGGTGAAAAATTTTGCTAAATAATTGATAACATCAAATCAGACACTCCCGCTGAAGACATACGCCCAATAGGGTATTTATGGCGTGTCTATGCTGTCGATAGGCCCTATAAGAGGTAGTTGCTGAATTGATACGCTACACTTGTCTAAGTAAGCCTCCCTCCCGTGTAGTTAACGGCTCACAAAAATGTCGCATTCTCGCAGGGACACCTGCTTCGAATGTCGTCCCGCCATCACGTAGTAGTCGTATTTATTTTGCTATAGACCGGGATAAGTGTGTTCAGTAATGGGCGAAATTAAAACCAGTCCCCATAACAAACAGCCCTGCTTACGACTCGAAAAGCTACATCTAATCTAAACGTGACTTTTCGAGTCGTAAGCAGGGCTGTTTGTTGAAATAACTGTTTATCTACTCACCTGAATCTAGTAAAGAGCTTTCACCTTGTACGATTCCCTGGCGAGACATTGCTAAACATCACTTAATAACCTTTATATAGTATCAACTCACACGTTCCAGCACCACGGCGTAGCCCATGCCCACACCAACACACAGCGTAGCCAGGGCGTACCGTTTTTGTTGTTGCTGTAATTCAAGCACGGCGGTTTGCACTAACCGCGTGCCGGACATACCCAGTGGATGACCCAGGGCAATAGCTCCTCCGTTCGGATTGATGCGGGGATCGTTATCAGCCAATCCCAACTGCCGGATACAGGCCAGCGACTGGGCCGCAAAGGCTTCATTAAATTCAATTACGTCCATGTCGTCCAGCCGCAAACCGGCTTTTTGCAGCACTTTTTGGGTGGCGGGGACCGGGCCAATGCCCATGATACGCGGTTCAACGCCAACAACAGCCGATGCGACAATGCGAGCCTGGGGCTTTAATTGATAGCGGTTTGCGGCCGCTTCAGTGGCTATCAACATGGCAGCCGCTCCGTCATTTAAGCCAGCCGAGTTACCCGCCGTTACGCTTCCATCTTTTTTAAAGGCCGGTTTTAGAGCCGCCAGTCCTTCAGTTGTGGTATTGGGTTTTACGAATTCATCCTGGCTGAAGAGGGTAGGGTTTCCTTTTTTCACCGGAATTTCAACCTCCATGATCTCCTGGGCCAACCGACCTGACTGTTGCGCCTTAGCAGTTTTCTGCTGGGTTGTATAAGCAAACAAATCCTGGTCTTCGCGGCTGATGTGGTATAGCTCGGCCAGGTTCTCGGCCGTCACTCCCATGGCATCGACCCCATACATATCGCGCATTTGTGGATTTATAAAACGCCAGCCAAAACTGGAGTCGAACATCTGGGCATCATTGCCGAAGGCTTTGGTCGTTTTTGAAATCACCCAAGGCCCACGGGTCATGTGCTCCATGCCACCCGCGATGAACACCTCGCCATCACCCGCTTTGATGGCCCGGTTGGCATGAATCACAGCCGACATCCCCGATGAACAGAGCCGGTTGATTGTTTCCCCTGGCACCGTATAAGGTAACCCGGCCAGCAGCAGAGCCATGCGGGCTACGTTGCGGTTGTCTTCTCCGGCCTGGTTATGACACCCTAACAAGACGTCGTCGATGACGTCGGGTGGCAGGGTGGGGTTTCGTTTGAGTAATTCTTTAATTGGGAGCGCGGCCAGGTCATCGGCCCGGACACTTGAAAGACTACCCCCAAAGCTGCCAATGGGTGTTCGTATGGCGTCGATGATATAAGCTTCGTTCATTGAGTATTGAGTTTATGGGCCTACAAACAGGGCACTTGTTTTAGCCCGTACTTCATCCAGCGTAGCGCCCGGCATCAGTTCCAGCAGTGTTAACTGACCGGCAGGATAGGCAAATACGGCTAAATCCGTAATAATCATGTCTACGACTCCGGTTGCTGTTAGTGGCAGAAGACACTGTGGAACAATCTTGGGCGAACCGTCGGGGTTCGTGTGGGTCATCGTAATTATCAGCCGTTTGGCTCCCTTCGCTAGATCCATGGCTCCTCCAACGCCCAGCAGGGGTTTACCTGGAACAGCCCAGTTGGCTAAGTTAGCCGCTTCATCTACCTCCAGACCGCCCATAATGGCTACGTCGACATGGCCACCCCGAATCATGGCAAACGAATCGGCACTGTCGAAATAGGAGCTTCCCTTCAGGGCCGTTACCGGTATTTTTCCAGCATTGACCGGATAATCCATCGCTCCCCCACCATCGGCCGGTACTGGTCCAACGCCCAGCATGCCATTCTCGGTGTGCAGAATGATGCCGTGCTCATCGGTAATCAAGTCGGCCACTAAGGTGGGAATGCCAATACCCAAATTAACTACATCCCCTTTTTTCAATTCGGCTAAGGCTCGGCGGGCCATGTTCATCCTGACCTCGTCCACCTTTTTGGATGCCGACACGGAAGCTGAACTGCCCAAATCGTCCAGCGACAGGGTAGCCTGCACCAGGTAATCAACGAAGCAACCAGGTGTATGCACGGCTTCCGGCGCAATTTGACCGACAGGGACAATTTCTTCTACTTCAACAATAACGATATCAGCGGCCGTAGCCATTGCCTTATTAAAGTTGTTTTCTGTCATGCGGTATTGCAGGTTGCCTGCCGTATCGGCTCGCCAGGCTCTGATAAAGGCCACATGACCCCGAATACTTTTGATGAATACATGCTCAACGCCATCGATTTCCTTTATTTCACGACCCTGGGCCAGCGGTGTTCCGGCCGAGGTAGGCGTGTAAAAACCACCTATACCAGCTCCCCCGGCCCGGATCGCTTCAGCAAGCGTACCCTGAGGCAGGAGTTCATAATCGACCTGACCACTCTGAGCGGCCTTCACTGCATCTGGATTGGAGGTAAAGAATGACCCAATCATTTTTTTGATTTGGCCATTTCTTAATAAACGGCCACCCCCAAGCCCCACTTCGCCCACGTTATTACCGACAAATGTGAGGTCTTTAATGCTGGTTTCGGCCAGGGCGTGCATGAGATGAACGGGGTTGCCCGTCATGCCAAAGCCCCCCTGCAATAGCGTATCGCCGTCTTTTACTAACGTAGCGGCCTCGATTACCGTAAGTTGGGGAACAATCTTCATCGGCTAATTAATAATGTAAACCTTCGGCATACTTTAATAAGGCGTAGCCTGGACCCTCCAAATAGCCCGGCACGTCGGTTTTCTGGGCTTGTACGGCAGCCTCCGAAACGGGTGTCGTAAACGGCATTTTGCCGGTCGGTTTGAACTTGCCCGTTACAATGTCCAGCAGGGCATCGGTGGTGGTGCCGAACGTAGCGATTATTCCTTTAATACGTCCCTGAGTGGTGGCATTATACACCTCGTCAATCACCCAGGGGTTGGTGTAGTTTATAGCCAGAATGGTCGGTTTTTTGGCCGTGAGCGCGTTGATGTAGCTGACATCAACCTGATTCTTCGACAGGGACAGGTAAATCGGTGATCCGTCGGATGCAAACAGCGACTTGCTGCCGGGTGTAATCCAGAGTAGCACTACGTCGGCCTCTTCGGGTGTTTTTACAAACTCCAGGTTGTACTTTTTTGCATCATCGGCAAACACTTTACTGGCACTTGCTGCTGGATTAGGCGTAGCCGCAGGACCGGGTCTGGAGGGAACTTGTTGATAATACGACTCAAAATAAACCTTCGTTCTGGGAGCCAGCGGCAGTGTCTTTGTCTCGTTG
>JAQBNX010000365.1 GCA_028288385.1 Spirosoma sp. | reverse complement strand
AAAGTGATGCCGCGCACGTTCATGGTTTTGATGCCGTCGCCTTTGGTGTCCTGAACGGTCAGGTTTTCGATGATAATCTTTTGCCCGTTGGTAACGCGCAGTCCTTCGGCCCCTTCTGTCTGCCCTTTGAACGACAGCACCGTTTTGCCCTCGCCTGCCCCGCGGATGGTGATGTTGTTCTTGTCCTGCAACGACAAACTACCCGTGAGGGCAAATGTCCCGGCAGGTAGTTCGATAACGGCTCCATCGTCGGCCATAATCAGGTCGGTCTGGATTTTCTTCTGCATGGTAGGCTGGGCAACGGCGCCCAATGCACTAGTGAGCAACAGCAACACAAGGGTAATGAAGCGATTCAGGCCAACCATAGCAAGGCGCGGTTATAAAGAAAGTCAGACGAGGTAGCCCCCTAAAACTAAACGCTGCAGGGGCTTATTCTTACTGATTGGAAGCCAAGAAGTTGATAGAGCGAGAAGGTCATTCCATGCCTATACTGCGGTAACCAGCCACTCGGCACTATTTTGTCTTACTGCACCGGATACGTCACTAGCTTACAATTAATACGTTTGCTATAAAAAAATAGCCAGTCAATCGCAAAACGACAAACTGGCCACTTTCAAAAACAATATAACTGATCTTCACTATACAAATTCTGCGCCCTGCTCTTTGGCATCGGCCACGAAGGCTTTCACTTTCTGCTCGTCTTCTTTGCGGCAGATCATCAGGACGTTGTCGTATTCAGCCACAATAAAACCATCCAGTCCATTGATGGCCACCAGCCGGTTTTTTGGCGTTTTGATTATGCAGTTTTTTGTATCGTAAAGCATCACGTGCCCGTCCACTACGTTCTGATCGGCGTTTTTGTCGGAGGCTTCGTACAGTGACTTCCACGTTCCGAGGTCCGACCAGCCAAAATCACTCAGCACGACAAACACGTTATCGGCTTTTTCCATCACGCCGTTATCAATCGAAATGCTCCTGGTGAGTGAATAGGCCTTGTCAACGAATGCTTTTTCGTGGCTGGTGTAATAAGCGCCGTTTCCTTCGGCAAAGATCTCGGCAACTTCAGGCAGGTACGTGGTGAAGGCGTTGATGATAGCCTTAACATTCCAGACGAAAATGCCGGCATTCCACACAAATTCGCCACTTTCTACAAACTGGCGCGCCAATTCAAGGTTAGGCTTTTCTAAAAAACATTTGACCTTTCGTACTGCCGATCTCTCCGTTTCGTTCGTTTCACTTTCTGCATCGGATACGTACTGAATATACCCGTAACCCGTGTCGGGGCGACTGGGTTGAATGCCAAGCGTAACCAGCACATCCTGTTGCCCGGTGGCAGCCAGCGCCGTGCTGATCGTTCGCTTAAACTCATCTTCTTTTAAAATTATATGGTCGGCGGGGGCCACGACGATGTTTGCCTGTGGGTCGCGTTGCGCAATTTTATAACAGGCGTAGGCAATGCAGGGGGCTGTATTGCGGGCAACGGGTTCACACAGTACCTGATCGACGGTTAGCTGGGGCAATTGCTGCTGACACAGGTCTTTATACAGCGTACTCGTAACGATGAATATATTTTCAGGGGGGCAAATGCCGTCGAACCGGTCGGCTGTTTGTTGAAGAAGTGTGCGGCCGGTGCCTAATACATCATGAAACTGTTTGGGGTAGCTCGTCCGGCTAAATGGCCAGAACCGTGTGCCCACGCCCCCGGCCATAATGATAACATACGTATTGTTCATTGTTACTAAATGGAATAGTATAGGCGCAAAATAGCTTAATATTTAGCCATTTAAGTTAAAAATTTAGGAATATTATACTACATAGGTGCTTACCAGTCTCCGCCCACCGCCCGTAGCAACACCACGGCGTATTGGACTTCCTGGCTGCGAAGCTGTACCAATAGTTGCTCGTTGGTTAAAGTGGTGCGCTGAGCGTCCAATACTTCGAGGTACGTAGCCAGTCCACGAACATAAAGTTCCCGGTTATACTGTTCTGTTCGGCGAGCTAATGCAATCGTCTGGCGTTGCAGGTCAATCTGCTCCCGAAGCTGGGTAAGGTTGTCCAGAGCCGTTTCGGCTTCACGCTGCGCCAGTTGAAGCTGCTGCTGATAGGTTTGCTGCCCGGTTTGTACCTGCTGCCGGGCCAGGGCCACCAGTTCGCGGTTACGGTGGCCTTCGTAGAGCGGAACAGACGCGTTGACACCAACCAGATACGTAGCGCTGCTCGGAGCCAGCCATGGCCCAAACCGGCCCGACAATAAGCCACCCGATCCAATCAGGTTTACACGCGGGCGAGTCGTAGCCTGCTGAACAAGGGCCTGGGCGTCAACGATCTGAATCTGACGGGCAAACTGCTGCAGATCGGGCCGACGTAAAAACAAATCGGTTGATAGACTGGCGTATGGAAACGTAGGGGCCGTAGCGGGTAATGTGCCGGGCGCTACCTGGAACGTAGCCGGATCCTGCGCGCACAACTGGGCTAAGCCATTGACGAGTTCGGTACGCGCACGCTGAAGCCCTTTAAGGGTTACGCGCAAACCCGCGTAATCTGTTTCGGCCCGCTGCACATCGATCTGATTTATCAAACCGACCCGAAACCGCTCGCGCAGAATAGACAACGTAGAATCGCGGGCCAGCAGGTTTCGTCCAAAAACGGCCTGCTCGGCATCGTTGCCCCGAATTAAGAGATACGTGCGGGCTATGTCCGACGCCAGCGAAAGTCGAAAAGCCCGATAGTCAGCATCAGATGCCTGTGCCTGTAAATCGGCCACAGTGATCCCACCCCGAATGCGTTTGAACAGGTCTAACTCGTAAGTAGCATCGACTGGCAATAACTGGTAGGTAGTTAACTGAAAACGGGGAAGCCGGTCGGTGGTCGTCGGAATGGCCAGAGGCCGGTGCTCCGATAAACTTTGCGTTGTAATCAGGGCCGAACTGCGAATGGAAGGCTGTAGGAACGACTGCGCGATACGTACCCGAATCCTGGCTTCTTCGAGACGGCTCAACGCGGCCCGCAGGTTAGGGCTGTTGGTCATTCCTAACTGAATCAGCGATTCGAGCGTTGGGTCGGCGAACCGGTTAAATCCACCAACGAACAGGTCAGCAACGGGTAATCCTGCTGCCGTGGTTGTCGTAGCTGATGGAATGGCCGCCGGGCCAGATGCCGGGGTTGAAGGTTGAACTGTACCCGTGCCCGGCTGAAGCGTAACGGCCCCGCCACTTGGGGAAACAGCAGTAGTCTGGGCAGATGCCCACCCTGTTAGGAGCCACAAACTCAAAATGAACACCTGCCTCATCGCTGAACTATTGTTTTTTCGGCCGCTGTCTGACGAAAACGTACTTTCTGGCCATCGCGTAGTCGATCGTTCGGGTTTGTTACTACGCGCTCCTGACCGGTCAGGCCGCTGGCCGCTTCAATAGTGGTGCCATAATCGCGGCCGAGTGTAATGGGAACGAACCGGATGCGCTGGTCTGGCTCCACTACCACTACGCGTGGTCCCTGCGGGGTTATTTGAAGCGCATTGGCCGGAATCAGCACCGGGGCATTCGTTGAGATAACGTTGAATTTGACCTGACTGTAAAGACCCGATGGCAATTCCTGCTTTGGGTTCGGGATAGCAATTTCGGCCAGCAGCGTCCGTGACTCGCTACGTAGCGTACCGGACGTCCGGACTACTTTCCCCGGAAGCGTTCGTTTTAGCTCGGGCACAATGACCGTAGTGGGCATACCGACTTTAACGTAACGATAATAGGTCTGTGGCACATCGACAAATACGCGCAGCGTTCCCAGTTCAGAGATGGTAAATAGCGGCTGGCCTGATCCCGGCGAAACCAGATTGCCATTTTCGGCGGTGCGGCTGGTGATAACCCCGCTGAACGGTGCCCGCACCTGCTGAAGGTCTTTCAGTGCCTGCAATCGTCCCAGATTTGCCTTCGCCACAGAAACGCCCGACCTCCGGGTGTCAATATCCTGGGTTGCAACGGCACCGGGAAGTTTAACACTTTCCAGTCGGTCCAGATTAGTTTGGGCGAGTTGCTGATCGGCCCTGGCCCGGGCAATGTCCTGATCGAGTTCGGGTGCATCAATTGTTGCCAAAAGCTGACCTTGTTTTACCTGAGCGCCAATATCAACGTACCATCGGCGTAGAAATCCCGTCGTTCGGGCATACAGGGGCGTCTGGCGATACGGCTGAATTTGCCCCGGCAGCGTGAGGCCGGTTGTGTCGGAGGCCTGTTTGAGCGGCACCGCATTAACAATGGGATCGCGGCTCTTCTCGGCACTGGCTTCTGCTTTTAGCTGCTTGGCATTACGCATACGAGGCAGGACCCCCGCAAAGACAAACAACGCGACCAGCAGCAGTAGAGGAATGATAATCTTAAGTAATTTCATCTGTCATTATTAACAACTATTTTTTCTATCTCAATCACCGCATCTTTATTAATTGGGCCATATACATGCGGAAACAGTTCACCATTGCTGGCCGCTTCATACCTGAGTTCATGCGTCAGCTTAGCCGGGTCGATATGCAGTAGCAATAAGTTCGGGACGTTTTGGTAGTACCGGTCGAGTACGCCGGCTACCTGCTGTTGCTCCGACAGATGGATGAACCCCTCGCTCCGTAAACTATCCGCTTCGTAAGTCGGTTCGCCATCGAACACGAGCCAGGTCTCTGCCGGCACTACATGATAGATTATGTGCATGGTTAAACGAGTTCAGGTTTTGTTGCCGGCTTCGTTTTGCGGGCCAGATAACTGAACACCACCGGCACAAACAGCAGTGTGGTACAGGTTGCCAGTAATAACCCGCCAATGACAGCCCGGCCCAGCGGGGCATTCTGTTCACCCCCTTCGCCTATGCCCAATGACATGGGCAACATCCCGATAATCATGGCGATAGCCGTCATCAGAATGGGACGTAGCCGCGTCCGTCCGGCTTCCATAGCGGCTTCAAACGCATTACCCCCAACAGCGGGCAGGTGGTCTTTGGCAAAGCTAATCAGAAGGATACTATTTGCCGTGGCCACGCCCACGCTCATGATAGCCCCCATCAGCGACGGAATACTGAACGTAGTGCCGGTTAGGTACAGCATCCAGACCATGCCACACAAGGCACCTGGTAAGGCCGTAATGATAATGAACGGATACCGGAACGACTGGAAGTTGACCACCATCAGCAGATAAACCAGCAGGGCAGCAAACACAATACCAAGTCCCAGCCGACTGAAGGCGCTTTCCATGCTTTCGACCTGCCCGCGAATTGAAATGATGTTTCCGGGTTTGAGCCGGGTTTTATACTCGGCGGCTAATGACTCCAGTCCTTTTGCCACCGAACCCAGATCCGTTTTCTCGACGGATGCGTATACGTCATAGGCTGGCTGCGTGTTCACCCGGTTAATAATTACCGGAGCCGTTGATCGCTTTACCGTCGTTACGTTGCTCAGCAACTGGGGCGTTACCTGACCTGGCACGACGGGCGTTCTCAGCAGCTTATCATACGAATCCAGCTTATAGGGAGGGGTTTGCACAGCAATTAGATAAGGAAAACCCGTTACTGGATCGGGCCAGAAGTTTGGCCTCGTTTGCCCCGTGCCGCTCAGCGAGATGTTCATGTTCGTCGCCACCCGCTGTTCCGTCAATCCAAACTGGGCGGCCCGTTCGCGGTCAACGTCGAGGAACAGTTCTGGTGCGTCGAGCACCTGGTGCAAGTGAACGTCTACCGCTCCGGGAATCTGAGCAATCTTATCGCGAAGCTCGCGGGCAACGGTGAGGTTGTTAGCCCGGTCGAAGCCGGATACCTGCACATCGATGGCCGACGTCAGGCCGAAGTTCAGAATCTGGCTGACTATATCCGCCGGCAGGAAGAAGTACGTTACATCGGGCATTTCCTCCCGCAGTCGTGCGCGCAGTTCGCGGATGTAGTCGTCGGTAGGTCGGGAGCGTTCGTCACTGAGTGAGATAAGCAGTTCGGCATCGGCCGCGCCAAGCGACGAATTGTCGGTAAAAATAAAGTTATATCGCTCCGACGTGAGGCCTATATTACTGATAATGGAGCCAATTTCATCTTCAGGAATCACACTACGTACTATCTCCGCGGTTTGTGCCGTCACTTGCTCGGTAGCTTCGAGCCGCGTACCGGCTGGGGCCCGCAGATGCAGCTTAATCTGCCCTGCATCGACGCGTGGGAAGAAATCGCGGCCGACAAATGGCAATAAAACGACTGTAAACGCAACAACGGCGACAAAAACAGCTAGCACCGTTCGGCGATTGGTAAGTACCCATATCAGTGCTCCCATGTAGCGGTCCTGAAAGCGGTCGAAACCCCGATTGAAGCGGTTGTAAACACGGGCAAAAGCGTTGGGCTTCTTTGATGTTAGGTCATCCAACGGCTGGTGGGCGCTTTCACCTTTAAGCATCAGATCGGCTAAGGCAGGCACCAGCGTCCGCGATAAGACGTAGGAAGCCAGCATAGCAAACACCACGGCCTCGGCCAGTGGTCCGAATAGAAACCGGGCTGGTCCTTCAAGGAACAGTACGGATGTAAAAACGATACATATTGTCAGCGTCGATACCAGGGTTGGTGTGGCAATTTGCTGTGCACCCTCCAGAATAGCCTGTCGCAGCGGCAAACCTAATTCTTCATTGCGGTGAATGTTTTCGATGGTCACCGTTGCATCGTCAACTAAGATGCCAATGGCCAACGCCAGTCCACCAAGCGTCTGAATATTCAGGGTTTCGCCGAGCAGGTACAGTGCAATAAGCGACGACAAAATCGACAGGGGAATTGAAACCGCGACGATGAACGTACTGCGCCAGCTTCCCAGAAACAAAAGAATCATGGCTGCCGTAAGCAGGCCTGCTATCAGGCCTTCAACCAGCACGCCCTTGATTGAGGCCCGTACGAAAATGGATTGGTCGAAGAGTGCCTGAATGCGGAGATTAGATGGAGCAGCCGCCCGAACAGTGGGTAGTATCTGATTGCGAATTTTATCCACAATCTGCGTTGTCGACGCATTACCGGTCTTAACGATGCTCATCAGTACGCCCTTACTACCGTCCTGCTTCACAATATTGGCCTGTACTGCGGCTCCATCGTGAACGTTGGCCACATCGCGCATGTGAACGGTTGTGCCACCAATAACTTTTATAGGGATGTCATTCAGCGTGGAGATAACGTCGGGCTTGGAATTCAGTCGCACGTTGTATTCGCGATCAGCAACCCGCAATGAACCCGTAGGCAAGGTTAGATTCTGAGCCGACACCGCTGTGACCACTTCCTCCGGCGTTACGTTGTAGGCCACTAGCTGATCTGGCTCCAGATCGACCGCTATCTGACGTGTTTTGCCTCCAAAGGCTTGTGACAACCGACTACCGGGAACGGTCGATATCTGGGGCCGGACCCGGGTTTGAGCGTAATCGGTAATTTGTGGCTCGGTCAGACTGTCGGACGACAAACCTAATTGGAGCACCGGAACATCGGTGGCATTGTAGCGAACAATTAGGGGTGGCTGCGTGCCAGGGGGCATTCTGATCAGAATCGTCTGCGAAATGGCCGTCACCTGCGCAATCGCTTCTTCTATTTTTACCGTCGGCTGAAAGAAAAGTTTTATGGCCGCCGTACCGTTGTAGGTCTGCGATTCAACTCGTTGAATGTCACCGACGTTGTTAATAATTGACGTTTCAGAGAAGTTTGTAATCATCTTCTCCATTTCGTTGGTCGATAGGCCATTATAACCCCATAATACCGTGACAACCGGGATGTTGATGCGCGGAAAAATATCCGTTGGCATCTGTGAAATAGACAGGCCACCCATAATAATAATGAGCAGCGCCATGACCGCGATGGTGTATTTTTTTTCTAAGGCTAAGCGGACAATCCACATAGTAAATTAACCATAAGAGTGTAATTGCAGAAAATACGGGTAGGATTCTACCCAAAGGATTATTTGTGAATGAGTATAAATTGAATAATTACGGGATTAGGACGATTGTGTGGTTTTATAATAAGGCCAATTTCAGGCAATTTACTCTATAATCAGGATAAATACGCATTCAAAAATTGACTTATTCAAAGAATTAATTATTTATCGTTTTCAATAGATTTGAATAACCTAAAGTTAGGCGTTTGAAACGACCCTAGCATAAGGAAGATAAATGCAGCTTCGTACTCAGCTGACAACATGGCTTATTGACCGCAAATCGTCGTAATTTTGCTTTTCAACAAAATCAGCTTCACTATGCCAAAGGCACAAATGAATACCGATAAGGGCACCATGCTCATTGAGTTTTATGAGAAAGACGCACCTAAAGCGGTCAATAATTTTATTTCTCT
>JAQBNX010000570.1 GCA_028288385.1 Spirosoma sp. | reverse complement strand
CTTAAACACAAGTGGGACAGCAATATTGCTGTCCCACTTGTGTTTAAGGTAAAGCATTAGTTCTGTTCATCCATTTTTCATGTCGATATCTGCTGGCCGCTTTGAGTTTGTCTATGCTGAATACCTGTCCCTTCACCGTAGCAACGAACTGCTTATTGACAAGCTCCACAATTCCACGTCGAAACAGGTCCGTTGAGGATGCGTAACATACCTATAGTAAATTAATTTACTGTTCGTACTACGTTGGGTTACCGACTCACCAACTTACTGAGCACGTAGTAATTGGCATCGGGCGTGAGAACCGTTATGTTTTTACCCGCCAGGGTTTTCCATTGAGCCGTCGGTTTTAGTAACTCATAGGGCCCGGCCTCGTTTAAACAAACTTGCACCGGCATGTCAAATCCAGCCACACAGTTAGCCCATCGGTACTGAATACCACCGGGCACCGGGCGGTATTCAAGCACGGGAATCCGGATGTCACGCAAATATTGATTGAACACCGGCTTCAAATTTCGGCCCGCCTGCTTGCTCATGTACTGTTCAATCTGGTCGGCCGTTACGGTCTGGTGATAAAATGTTTCGTTCAATCCACGCAAAATCTGCCGCCAGCGTTCGTCATCGCCTACGAGTTGTCGGATGGTGTGGAGCATGTTCCCCCCTTTGTAATACATATCGCCCGAACCGGCGTTGTTTACGTTGTACGTTCCAATTATGGGCTGGTCGTTTCGGATATTGGCACGGCACCCGATCACGTACTGCGCTCCGGCATTTTTTCCATAATAATATTCCGTAAACAGGCTTTCCGAGTAGTTTGTGAAACTCTCGTGAATCCACATATCGGCTACGTCTTTATACGTAATATTGTTGGCAAACCACTCGTGGCCAGACTCATGGACGATGATAAAATCCCATAAAAGTCCCCATCCTGTCCGCGAAAGATCACGTCCTAGGTATCCGTTTCGAAAACCGTTGCCATAGGTAACGGAACTTTGGTGCTCCATGCCTAGGTAGGGAGCTTCGACCAGTTTATATCCGTCTTCATAAAATGGATACGGTCCAAACCAGTATTCAAACGCCTTGAGCATCAGCGGCACTTGTCGAAACTGCGTCCGGGCCGAATCGCCGTGGGTAGGCAGCGCGTAGTAATCAACGGACAGTGGTCCTCTGGCACCAGCGTAGGATTCTGACCAGTGTTCGTAGCGACCGATGTTGAGGTTTACGCCGTAGTTATTGATAGGATTTGATACGTACCAGTCAAACGTGCGAGTGTGGTTGGCGTTCGTCGTGACCCGGCGTAGTTTACCGTTCGATACGTCCATGAGGTCTTCGGGAACGGTAACGCTGATGGCCATCGAATCGGGTTCGTCATACATATGGTCTTTACAGGGCCACCACGCACTGGCCCCCAGTCCCTGACACGCCGTTGCGATGAACCATTTCCCCTGTTTGTCGTGCGACCAAACCATGCCGCCGTCCCAGGGTGGTCGTTTGGCCACGCGCGGCTTTCCCGCATACCGCACCGTTATAGCCTCGGTCTGACCGGGCTGCTGCAACTTGCTGAGCGTAACGAAATAAGCATCGCCATCCTGTCGAACCACCAGCGGCTCTCCATCCTGCTCCACACGAAGCACCCGCAAAGGCCGCTGCAAGTCAACCTGCATTGTCTGTCCCGGTTTCACAACGCGATACCGGATCAGCGTCGATCCACTCACCGTACTGTCGTTGGGGTGAACCTGAACATTGAGGTGATAAAATGCCAGGTCCCACCAGGCGCGTTGGGGCGTAATGGACCCACGTAGCGTGTCGGCATGCGTGAACGTAGTGGTCTGCCCCCAAAGGGGTGTCCAAGTCAACCACCATATCAATACTGAAAAGCGCAAAAAAAGCATGGCAGGAAGTGTAATGAGCAAATGTGGATGCTGGCAGGAGTTGTCGATCAAGTAAATCTCTTACCGAGCACCCGGCGGGCAATGTTGCAGCAAGTAGTTAGTGTACAGCGTTTTTAGATGCTGAGACGTTCCTGGCCCTTCCGAGATACCGTGCGTCCGGTTTGGGTACGGCATCACCTGAAACTGCTTGTTGTATTTTACCAATTCATTAATCAAGACTTCGGCATTGTCATAATGCACATTATCATCGCCTGTACCATGGATGTATAGCAGATTACCGCGCAGGTTTTTGGCATAAGTAACGGGCGAGCCGGCCACAAAATCCTCCCTGTTTTCCTGTGGCAGCCCCATGTACCGTTCCTGGTAAATGTTGTCGTAAAACAACTGGTTGCCAACGGCCGCAATGGCAATGCCGGTTTTATAGATCTCTGGATATTGAAACAGCAAATGCAACGTAGTGGAACCGCCCCCACTCCAGCCCCATACGGCTACACGGCTCGAATCCAGATAGGCGTGCTGCGCTAGTAATTTTTTGGTTGCCATGGCTTGATCGCGGACGTTGATACGGCCAATTTGCCGATAAATGGACTTGCGCCAATTAGCTCCTTTCAGGTTGGGCGTTCCGCGGTTATCGAGCGCTACGTATACATAACCCACTTTGGCCATGTCACCATCGAAAAGGCGGTTCTGCCCTACCGAAAATTCATCGTTGACCGTGCTGCTGGCCGGTTCGCCGTAGACGTAAAAAACAACCGGGTATTTTTTGGCCGGGTCGAAGTTGGTTGGTTTAGCCATCCAGCCGTCTACCGTAACGCCATCGTCGGTAGTAATCTTAAAAAAACTGACGTTGGGTTTAGCGACAGTTTTCAGGCGAGTGGTCAGGCTGGCGGCTTCATCTACCGACTTATGATCGGGCAGGCTGACCCACTCGCGGGCTGCCGGCGTCTGGTAGTTGGTAAAGGTGTGCAGAGCCAGCCGACCGTTGGGCGAGATGGTGTATCCGTGTGTGCCATCCAGTCCAGCAGGCGTAATGCGCTCGGCTTTGCCTTTCCCATCCAGGCTCGTTCGGTAGAGATAGCGCTGATTGGTGTTTTCGGGCGAGGCAATAAAATAAATTTGATTTGTCTTTTCATCGATGTGGCTAACCGTGGCAATATCATAATCGCCGGGCGTGAGCAAGATTTCTTTTTTGCTTGGTGGCGCCGGTCCGCCGATGCGGTTCGGATCGGTAGCCAGACGGTAAAGGTGACGCCATCCGTCTTTCTCCGACACCCAAACAAACGCCTTACCATTATCTAACCACTCCCAACCGCCTGGGTCGTCGCGATTCCAGCGGGCTTTAGTGTCAATCCATTGCTGACCGGTTTCGGTATAAACCCCATTTGCAGACCCCGATGTGGGGTTACAGACGAATAGGCGGCTCTCATTTTGCTTGCGATTCAATTGCTGAACCATCACCGACTCACCCGTTGGCAACCACTCCATCCGGGTGAGGTAGTGCTGTTGGGCATCGCCGGGCAGTTTTAGCCAGGTAGTTGATGGAGCGCCATCCCGCCCCCCCGACGCAGCCACTATACCAATGCGAGCCGGTGACGGACTTTCGCCCACTTTGGGGTACTCGACCGGTATAACGTGCGAATAAGCCGAGTCGGTCGTGTTCAGCATCAGATAATCGCGGATGTTGGTCGCATCGACCTGCCAGTAAGCAATCCGTTTGCTATCAGGACTCCACCGGAAACCATCACGGCACCCAAATTCTTCCTCATAGGCCCAGTCGAACGTACCGTTGATTCGCTTGCGGGTACCATCAGTTGTTAGTTGTTTAATCCGGCCCGTAGCTACGTCCTCCACATACAGGTTGTGTT
>JAQBNX010000351.1 GCA_028288385.1 Spirosoma sp. | reverse complement strand
TAACCAGGCCGGGGCCGAGGGCGTCCGGGCAGCACAACGTAATACAGGCGCTTCAACGTCCCAGGAGCCACCCCGAACGGCATTGGGATAAAGAGTCGCTGTTGGAGCATACGGTTCTTTCACTTTTCCGGCGGCTTTTTGCCCATAATAGTCCTCAATGTATTGGTCCTGCGTCCATTCCATTACGTTGCCGTGCATATCATACAGGCCAAAGGTGTTGGGCTTCTTAGTACCCACTTTTTTATAGCTACCTCCGCTGTTGCCAGTGAACACCGCATATTCACCTAGTTTCGTTACGTCATTGCCAAAGGAGTAAGCCTGGGTTGCATTGGGTCCGGTACCTCGGCAGGCATATTCCCATTCGGCTTCGGTAGGCAACCGGTAGAACACCCCTGTTTTGGCATAGAGCCAGGCGCAGAATTTAATAGCTGCGTACTGGGTCATGTTGATAGCCGGATAACCCGCCCTTCCCATGCCAAACGACATGTCGACGTAGGGCGGACTAGGACGAGTAGTGGCATCCGTTTTAGTCAGGTTGGCGTTGGACTCCGTGTATTTAGCCGCCATATCTTTCTCCATGTTCGTGAAGGCAAACAGGTCATACAAATCCCACGTCACCTCATATTGCCCTATATAAAATGACTCGACCGTTACCTGATGCTGCGGGCCTTCGTCGGTATTGCGGCCTTTTTCGGTAGCCGGGCTACCCATCAGGTACGTGCCTCCGGGAATGGCCACCATGGCATAGGTTTGGTTGCTGCCCGGAATGGTCTGGGTATAGGATTTAGCCGTTGTTGAGGTTTGGGCAGTAGAAAGCGTCGCCGTTGCAGTAGTCAGGGCAAGGGTCAGCAGGAAACGGTTCAGGCGCATTGTTAGTTTAGTAAGAAACGAGTCGGCATGCGTTGACCCATAAAAGTACGAACGATTTCCTTTGTTGTACCTTTGTAAATAGAACGCAGTTGACATAGTCATTCAAACGTACTGACTTATTTAATCCTGTAAATCCGGACTATCTGCGTTATCCGTTTGCTATTAACGTATTGTAATGAATTACCTATCAGCCGAAAATTTAACCAAGTCATACGGCGACCGTACGCTGTTTCGCAACCTCACGTTTGGACTAAGCCGGGGCGATAAAGTGGCTATTGTTGGTGCCAATGGTTCTGGCAAAACTACGTTGCTGTCTATTCTGGCTGGGGTCATGCCACCCGATGCGGGCCTTGTGAGTGTGCGTAAGGATATAAGCATTGGGTATCTCGATCAGCAACCTGAGTTCAACGATGCACTGACTGTAATGGAGGCCGTGCTGGCGGGAGAAAGCGCTCAACTTGACGCCGTAAGAGCGTATGAGATAGCGTTAGCCAGCGAAAATCACGTCGGACTCGAACGCGCCATGGCCGACATGGAGAAACTGGAAGCCTGGGACTACGAAGCCCAGATCCGGCAGATTCTCGGCGAACTTGGCATTCAGGACATCGAACAACAGGTTAGTTCGTTATCGGGCGGGCAGCGGAAACGAGTGGCGCTGGCGCGGGTGCTGATTCAGAATCCAGACCTGCTCATTCTGGACGAGCCGACCAACCACCTCGACCTTGAGGCCATTGAATACCTCGAAAACTTCCTGACAACAAACAATGGTACGTTGTTGATGGTGTCGCACGACCGGTATTTTCTGGATCGGGTCTGCAACCAAATTGCCGAGATGGACAATGGGCAGTTGTACACCTACAAAGGCAACTACGCCTATTTCCTGGAGAAGAAAGAAGAACGGGAACAGGCAGCCGCATCGGAACTGGCTAAAGACCGCAACACCTTCCGGCGCGAACTGGAATGGATGCGTCGGCAGCCCAAAGCCCGGAGCACCAAAGCGCAGTACCGGATCGATGCCTTTGAAGACCTGAAAGAAAAAACCAGTGGTAAAAAATCAGACGGTGACCTCGATTTAAACCTCCGCATGGCCCGGCTTGGAAGTAAAATTCTGGAGGTTGAAAACCTGAGCAAGCGTTTTGGCGACAAGGTCTTGCTCGATCATTTTACGTATACATTCAAGCGACCCGACCGCGTGGGGCTAATTGGGAAAAACGGGATGGGCAAAACCACGCTCATGAACATGCTCACGGGTGAACTGCGCCCCGATTCGGGTAAAATTACTACGGGCGGTACGGTCAAATTTGGCTATTACACACAAACTGAGCTGGACCTGCCGGAAAACCAGCGCGTTATTGACGTAGTGCAGGATGTAGCCGAAGTAATGAAACTTGCCAACGGCGATACCATCACGGCTACGCAATTGCTGAGCCGTTTTTTGTTTGACCGCCCCAAGCAGTACGATTTTGTGTCCAAACTAAGTGGGGGCGAAAAACGACGGCTGCAACTGCTGCTGGTGCTGGTGCAGAACCCGAACTTCCTGATCCTCGACGAGCCGACCAACGACCTCGACATCATGACGCTGAACGTACTGGAAGATTTCCTGCTCAACTTTGCCGGCTGTGTGCTCATTGTGACGCACGACCGCTACTTCATGGACCGGCTGGTCGAGCACGTTTTCGTGATGGAAGGTGAGGGCAAGGTGCGCGACTATCCGGGAAATTATACCGATTACCGCGAATGGCGTGATGCCAAACCCCGTACTGACGGACGCGCTGACAACCGGCCCTCGGGTACAGTTTTGCAGAACCAGACAACCGCGCCAAGGATTGCAACGGAACCTGTTAATGGCAACGCAACTGGAGTTAAAAAGAAGCTATCTTTCCGGGAAATTCGTGAGTACGAGACACTGGAAGCTGAAATTGAAACGCTGGAACAACGCAAAAGTGAGATTACGACCTTGCTGAACGGGGGCGGGCATCACGAGCAACTAACAGCCTGGGCGCGGGAGATAGAAACAATTGATCAGGCCGTTGCTCAAAAATCTGACCGGTGGCTCGAACTGGCGGAGCATATGTAACGCGGTCTAGATGGCAACGTTGCCTGGAAACGCTCACGTAACTTTTTGATACTGGCAGACGGGAGGTCTGCATAACATTATGCACCAAATTATCGACTTCTTTCAATACCTGCTCAACTCAGAGGAGATTATTCGTACGGGTGGTTTGGTGCTGATTACGCTCATAATATTCGTTGAAAATGGTGTTTTTTTTGGCTTCTTCCTGCCTGGTGACTACCTGCTGTTTCTGGCTGGGGTATTTGCCGGTACAAAGGTGCTGAACGTCCCACTCTTGTTGTTACTCAGTTGTATTTTTGGAGCGGCTGTGCTGGGTTCACTGCTGGGCTATATTACCGGATATTATTTTGGGGGGCAGATTCAGAACCGGAAGGAGTCGCTGTTCTTTAAAAAGAAATACATTGAAAACACTCGGGTAGCTTTCGAGAAATACGGCAAAAGCGCCTTGATTGTAGCCCGTTTCCTGCCCGTTGTGCGCACCTTCGCACCAATTCTGGCGGGACTCATTCACATGAATTTTCGATTATTTATGTTCTATAACTTCGTCGGTGGGGCTTTTTGGGTTCTGGTGCTGGTGGGGGGGGGCTACTACTCCGGGGAGAGATTTCCCTGGATCATTAATTACGTGCACTGGATCATTCTTTTCTTCTTAAGCATCACTACGTTTACCGTAGTACGAGGGTATTTGAATGCCCGTCGGGAAGCCTAATCGGTAAAGGTTTGAAAAGCGAACTGTCGTTGTTAATGTACTACGTAGTACATTAACAACGACAGTTCGAAAAATATATCCCTCGCTAGTTTCTCAGTGGCTTTCCACCTGATAGCAGGCTCTGAATACGTTCCAGAGTTTTCTTCTCTCCCGTAAGCGACAGGAATGCTTCGCGTTCGAGATCGAGCAGGTATTGCTCAGATACGGTTTGTGAAGACGTTAGATCGCCCCCGCAAATAACATAAGCCAGTTTGTCGGCAATCTTCATGTCGTGATCCGAGATGTAACGGCCCATTCGCATGGCGGTTAGGCCCGCTTTGAAGAGCGCAATACCCGTTCGCCCCTGCACCTTGATATCCGTCCGCATTTTGGGCTGCGTATAGCCATTGTCGGCCAGTTCGATGGCAGCTTGTTTGGCCTCGGCAATCAGTCGACTGCGGTTCAGCACAATCTGGTCCGTCGCCCGGAGGTAGTTCATCTCACGGGCTTCGTGCGCTGAAGTTGACACCTTGGCCGTGGCGATGTTCATGAATATACTCTGCAGAATGTTCAGTTCCGGATCACCTGTTTGGTACAGATCCGACGCCCGGGCGGCCATCTCTTTGGTACCGCCCCCGGCCGGAATCAGACCAACTCCCACTTCGACCAGACCAATGTAGCTTTCGGCATGAGCCACAGCCCGGTCAGAGTGCAGAACGGCTTCGCAACCCCCGCCAAGCGTGAGTGTGTGCGGGGCAACCACTACGGGGATGGCTGAATAGCGCAGGCGCATGATGAGCTTCTGAAACTGCGCAATCATCAGGTTGACTTCATCAAACTCCTGCTCTACGGCATACATGAAGAGCGTACCCAGGTTAGCCCCGGCCGAAAACGCTTCGGTCGATTCGTTACCAACTACCAGACCCCTGAAATCTTTCTCGGCCATACTAATGGCTTTGGTGAGCCCCTCGGACACCTCCGTACCGAATGTATTCATTTTGCTGCGGAACTCCAGGTTTAGAATGCCGTCGCCCAGGTCATAAATGGCTGCCCCGGCGTTTTTCCAAACGAGCCCATTGCTTAAATTTTCCAGAATTGTGAACTGATCCATTCCCGGAATTGCTTTGTAGCTCTTCGTTGGAATGTCGTAGTACAGCCGCTTGCCGTTCTGGACTTTATAGAACTGATCAAAACCGGCGTCGAGCATTTCATAGACCCAGGGAGCGGGCTTCTGCCCCTGCGCTTCAATTATGTCCACTCCCTGCCTAACGCCAATAGCATCCCATGTTTCGAAAACGCCCAACTGCCAACCAAATCCAGCCGTAATGGCCGCATCGATGCGGTAGAGTTCATCCGAAATTTCAGGAATTCGGTACGTAGCATACGTGAACCCATAGGCAAACGTCCGGCGATAAAACTCACCAGCTTTATCCTGACCCGCTATCAGTACCGGGAAACGTTTCCTGAGGTTATCAATTGCTTTTGTACTGTCTAACGTAGCAAATTTGACCTTCGCAGAAGGCTTATATTCGAACGTTTTCAGATCGAGTGCCAGGATTTCGGTTTTACCTTCCGCATCCTTCGATTTCTTGTAATAGCCCTGACCGGTTTTGTCGCCGAGCCACTTGTTTTCCATCAGTTTCTCTACCGACTGAGGCAACTCGAACGACGACCGGGCTTCGTCATGCTCCATTTTGGCGAGGTTGCCTGCTACGTTGACAGTGGTATCGAGCCCAACCACGTCCGAGAGTCGGAATGTGCCTGATTTAGGCCGACCAACCACGGGACCGGTTAATTTGTCGACTTCTTCCACCGTTAGGCCCATGTCTTCGGCCACGCGGATAGTTTGAATGAGCGACTGGATGCCGAGCCGGTTGGCAATGAAACCAGGCGTGTCTTTGCAGAGAACCGTTGTTTTGCCCAGGTACAAGTCGCCGTAGTTCATCAGAAAGTCCACCACGGCTGGGTCCGTTTCGGGACCAGGTATAATTTCTAGCAGACGCAGGTAACGGGGGGGATTAAAGAAGTGTGTCCCGCAGAAATTACGCCTAAAATCGTCGCTTCGGCCTTCGGTAAGCAGGTGCATCGGAATCCCCGACGTGTTGGACGTAATGAGCGTACCTGGCTTACGAAACTGCTCGACCCGTTCATAGACAGATCGTTTGATGTCTAACCGCTCCACTACCACTTCAATCACCCAGTCATATCCGGCAATGTCTTTGAGGTTATCGTCGAAGTTGCCCAGTTTAATGCGTTCGGCAAATTTTGCGCTATAGAGTGATGCCGGTGTGGCTTTGAGCATTGCCTGAAACGCGTCGCTGACGATGCGGTTACGTAC
>JAQBNX010000345.1 GCA_028288385.1 Spirosoma sp. | reverse complement strand
CGACAACGAAGCGAATCGCTTATACTCTTTGGCGGAGTACCAGATACTGGATACCTTGCCCGAAGAGGTGTATGATGACATCACCATGATTGCCTCCCAACTAGCTGGAACCCCTATTGCCCTGCTGAATATCGTTGACCAAAACCGCCAATGGACCAAGGCGAGGCAGGGTATGGACATTACGGAAATACCCCGAGAACTTGCCTTCTGTGCCCATGCAATTTTGAACCCTGATGAAGTCATGGTGGTGGAGGATGCCCGCTACGATGAACGTTTCCATGACAATCCGCTGACCACTGGCGGCCCCACCATTATTTTCTACGCCGGTGTGCCCATCGTCAACGAGGGAGGCAATGCGCTGGGAGCGCTGTGTGTGATCGACAGTCGGCCGCGCACGCTACCCGATCATAAACTGATGGCTTTGAAGGCACTTGGTAAACTGGTACACGTCCACTTCGAACTGAGAAAAACGAAACTTGAACTGTCCCGAATTCAGGATGAGATCAAAAGCGTATCCAGGGGGCCATCTCCGTGGGGGCCGGCAGTAGCCGACCAAACGCAGGCGCTGGTAGCTACGATACGCTCGAGCGTGGATACCTTACTTAAAAATGACCCGCGTCCTGATCAGGCTTTGGCGTTAAGGAATCTAAAGGAGGCAGCAACCGCTTTAGATGTAGCCTTGGCAACCCATTAATCGATCCGTAAAGTCCTGCTCCCGTAGCCTCACGCAAGGACAAGCCGTCAAGGACTTGGAGGAACATAGCCGCAGCCTGTTGTTTGATAACGGATCATTTCTTCTGGCTACGACCCGCATCAGCCCGGTCTCGCCCCGCTAATGGCGGTTCCCCGCTGGGGCCGGTATCACCCAGCAACGGTTGTGCCGGCCCGAGCAGTTTAAACCCAGACCGGGGCTTTTTAAACAAACTAAGGGAAACAAACCAACCCGGCACAGTGGTTAAACCAGCATCACCATCTTAACCACTTATGATTACACTCAAAGTACCAAGCTTACGTAAGCCTTATCCACTTGAATCAATCGTATGGCTAGAAGGAAATGACAACTATGTCTGGATACACTTTTCCAACCAGGCAAAACTCATAGTGGCTCATACCTAAAGACTTATGCCGCTAAACTACCCTCTTTTATTCGCTCGCATTAGTAAATCGAATCTGATGAATCCCCAGCATCTGCTCTTATTTGAAAACAAAATTCCCGTCAGGCCAAAGTGGCGCTAAGCAATAAGGTCAACCTACTGGTCATTATTCATCAGTTAGAGATATGGATCGAAGGCTAAATCAAGGAGTGAAATCCAATCTTTCTAAAAAGTAGCTCAACAGCACCCGGTGTATGCTAGTCTTCATCAAGCGGCTAGCCATGAATATTACTTTCCCAGTTTACTGACCGAATAGGCAGGAAACCTTTATCGAGTTTTAGGGATGTAGGGACGATAAAGGACCAACTTGTTCGAGTCGGATCTTCCTGTAGGAATACGACTTGACCGGGTCATACGGGATGGGAGGAGTGACTTTTGTGCAGATACTGGACATCATTACTTGTCGCCCGCTCAAGTAATGATTTGACCTCCTCATACGATTCCAGAAACAGGTCGGAACCATCACCATGTGCCCAACAAATCTTGGTTAGGGTATCAGTGTTTGTTGTTGGTCTAAAAGCCGTCAAATGAACAATTTGATTAACATTGATGGTGACCTTTTCTCCGCCTACTTTGGATAGTTCGATAAACATGAGTCGATTGGTTTTAGGGTAATATTAAAGACTTTATCGAAAACAAAAGTTGATTACCTCTACAGAACTTTCGTTTATCGATCAGATAGGTAGCGACCAGCAGGCTACTGGCATAATACTTTATCATCCCGCTGCAGCCCCAACGTCGGTGCGCCGACAGTCACGCACCGGCGTTGGGGCTGTAGCGGTAGACTCGTGAAACGGTTCGCTGATGAAGTCAAAACGCGGGAGCGAAAGCTAGCTGATATGGATCGGGGCGCCGAAGCGTAAAGAGAACCAGCTTCTGCGTCTACAGGCTGAAGCTTATCAGACAGTGATTCAGTTTGCAGAAGCATTATGTGGGAAATAGTTTACTATTTACGGCTACTAACAAACTTGTTCTTTGACTCACCTGGTTGAACATCTCCGTCAGTTGAGCCATATGCCGACCACAGGTTCTTTATCGATATTTATAAATCAGTTTGCCGACCGGATTAACGCTCGCACCAATGGTGCTGCTAGTCCGTAAAGATACGGCCGACCTTTTCATCACTAATGTAGTCAGTTATAGTTCGTTTACATAGTAACAAAAGAGCCCGTGAATCGTCATCATGCCAAGCGTTCAGGCGTAAACAGCGTTTTAATGAACGGTAGCCGAGTAGGAGGTGGCCCAAAAAGTTGAATTTAATAGGTCAGCCTTTCATCTGGATTAACGGTTCTCGTTTAGTCCTGTCTCTCAAGTGCCTACCAAACCCGTTGGCTGCGTACTGTAGAGGAAAGAAACCAGGCTGTCTACCGGCCACCCCGATCGTCATTGCTGATTTTCTTGGTCTGCTTGCTGGTCCCGCTTTTCATCTGACCAAACTGCCATTCGAAGGCTAACTGAACCTACCGGTTGACAAAATAAGTAGCGCCCTGAGCGGTAGATGTTGGCGACTGCTGCATGTTGGTGATACGAACATCCCGGGCTAATGGGTTGGTAACCCGTAGCGTCAGGCTGGCTTTTTTGTCCCAGAACTCCTGCTTGGCCGACACCTGGTAATATTGCCAGCCGCTTTGCCTACCCTGTAACGATATCCAGCCCGTGCTAAAATACGAATTGATCTGGAACGTCGTCAGTTTGCTGGCTTTGTAGGTCACGTTGGCATTCAGGCTGCTCAATCAACCCGTGTTTTGCTGGTCCAGGGCGGGGCGCGGGGCTGCGCAGATCTAGTTACAGTGTTTCAGTGCCAACATTCAGGTTTAGGTCCTTCACCACATCGCCCGACAGGTTGATGTTGAAACCATAGGTAGCCCGCTGACCAATATTTTGGGTCTGGTGGTGGCTACACAAGCGGCTGAGGTATTCGATGGCATTGTTGGTTTGCCGCCAGTACAGGGCCGAATTCAGCGACAGCCCTTTCTTAGTGGTTAGGCTGTGGGCCACTTCGGTGGCATGGCTGAGCTCGGGGTTTAGGCCGGGGTTGCCGGTCATGATGTTTTTGGGGTCGGATTGATTTACCCAGGGATTAAGACTACAGATTTGGGGCCGCTGGATCCGTTGGGTATAGCTGATTTTAAGGGTATGAATGCCAAAGCCTTTTGACAGCATAGCGCTCGGAATCAGGTTTCGATAGCGGCGGCTCAGCTTGGTTTGGGTGGTCTGAAAATCACCATCGATGACCGTCTGTTCGAGTCGCAGACCCGTATTCAGGTTCCACTTGTGGCGGTTGCTGAAGGTAAGCGCCAGGTAACCCGAATAAACCCGTTGCAGATAGGCAAAATCGTTCGACAGCAAAGGCACCGGCACTAACTCACCCGCCCCATCTATCGATTGGTCGACCCGGAACTCGCTGCTGATGTTACGCCGAATTGCTTTTGCCCCCAGGTCAAGTTTAATGTTGGTCGTGTTGCGGCTGGTAGGGAGAGTGGGGGATGGGTGTAGTTGGTCTGAACCGTGTATTCTTTGTTGCGGCTATAATTACTACTGTGCTGCCGATTCACCAACTGATTGTAGTCGGCCAGGGTGGCCGAACTGAAACGGTCAGTATCATAGAAATAATTATCCGGCATCCGGCTGTACTGGGTCAGGATCGAAAATTCCCACCAGCCGGTCGCCTTTATCTTCGATCAAGGCTTTTGTCCCGTCACGGTTACTTCACCCAGGACTTTGCCTTCGGGAGCCAGCCTGATCTGGCCCAGTGTTAGCGTTGGGGCATCGGCCGTGAGTGTCACGGGTCGGGTTTGGCAACGGTAGCCAATAAAGGAGATGCTGAGTGCATACGTCCCGAAGGGGAGGGCCGGCAGGACAAATGAGCCTGCGCCGTCGGTGGTCGTTCCGGTTACGTGCCGGGTGCCCTCCTGCAGGGCAACGGTGGCATAGGGGACGGGTTTGGCGGAAGTGGAGTCGGTGAGTGAACCCGTGATCTTACCCGTGTTGGCCCGCGATTGTGCCAGTGAGTGAGCTGCTCCTAACCGGAGCA
>JAQBNX010000565.1 GCA_028288385.1 Spirosoma sp. | reverse complement strand
CTGCTCAGAAGCAGCGTCCGGTGGCGGGAGAGCCATCTCGACCGGTTCGGGTGGGAGCCCTGATTGCCGACATTCTGTTGTTTCCCCTGATCAGCCTACCCGTCGACTTTGCCACGGGGGCCATCTATCAGCCCCGTAGTGTGGCGGTTCGAAAGGCGCCGGTGACTGAGGAGCCCGTAGCGTCCAAAGCGGTTAGCAAGGCCCGCAAGCAATAGACATTGTTTTCAAAGACTCATAGGTTAGGTTACGGATGGAATCCCCGGCTCGCTATGGTGCCGGGGATTTTTGTTGAATCAGTCTCCGATTGACCATACAATGCCGACATGTAATTCGTTTATGCTCATCGAAAAAGTGGGCTGTAGCTATACAGACCTATTTACACGTGTTTATGGTCACTTGTCTGCAAGGGTCATGATTGACCAACGTATTAACCGCATCAACCACCCAACGGACCCCTTTATCTCTGTACTGGACTTTTATAAGTCTGTGGTTCGTCATTCAGTACGAGTGCAGCGTAACTCAACTAACGTTCACCTGCAATCTCATTCACTATACCCCAAAGGCCGTACCTCGTTGCTGTCTGAGAGGTTGAGCATGGGCCTTGATGTTCGGGCAATTAGGTGACTCTGTCGTGATTAAACGAATAAGGGTAAGTAAAAGGCAGTCCTGTGTAGAGCTAGTCTCAGCAACGTACTAAACTGTTTTATAACGTTTTATCGTGTGCTTCTTCCGTTTCATGAACATTCTGATTGTATACACACAGGGGCCTAAACAATTTTGTGACAAGCAATTTGCAACATATGCTTTCCTCTCATTTAACCAATTACGTCCATGAAAAAAGTCATGAAAATTACGGGGCTTGTGCTGAGTGGCATAGTCCTGATGCTAGTCGTTTTCTGCGTGTATGTAGCCGCCGTTGGTGTGCCTACCTACGACCCTCCCGTAGTGCCGAAGATAACGGTTGAGCGTACACCCGCCCGGGTAGCTCGCGGAGAAGTAATCGCCCAGATTCAATGCATGGAATGCCATGCCAACAAAGAAAATAGACTGACCGGTAAATACTTAGCCGAGGTTCC
Organism: Spirosoma sp.; assembly: GCA_028288385.1. GTDB lineage: Bacteria > Bacteroidota > Bacteroidia > Cytophagales > Spirosomataceae > Spirosoma. The sequence goes on along the minus strand of JAQBNX010000565.1, from coordinate 1,535 downwards.
TTCATTGTTTGGTAAGCTGTATTCAAAGAACATTACGCAGGATAAAGAAAAAGGAATTGGTAAATGGACAGATGGCGAGATCATTTACTTTTTACGTACTGGCGTCCGTCGCGATGGGTCTTATGCTCCCATAATGCCTCAGTATCCGAACATGGCCGATGAGGATTTGAAATCGGTGGTGGCGTGGCTGCGCTCGGATCGTTTTCCGGTGCAGGCTACCAGCCAGGAAGCTCCGCCAACGGAACTAAGTTTTGTGTCGAAGGTATTGGCGCATACGCTGATGAAACCCCTTCCATATCCGCAGCAGTTTATTGGCCTGCCTGATAGTACCGATCAGGTTGCCTTGGGTAAGTATACCGCCGATGCCATTGGGGACTGCTTCGCCTGCCATTCCGGTGATATGCTCGATCAGGACAAAGTGCATACTGAAAAAACTGCAGGCTATTATGGGGGCGGTATTGAGATGGTAGGTGAAGGCGGCAAGCCTGTGGTTACAGCAAACCTAACGTTTGATGAAGAAACGGGAATTGCCAAAAAATATACGAAGGAGCAGTTTATCCAGGCTGTAAAAGGGGGCGTTCGGCCTGATGGCAGCATTCTTCAATATCCTATGTCACCTAAAATGATGTTGTCGGATCGCGAAGTTGGTGCTATTTTCGAGTATCTGAAAACGGTACCTAAAATAAAGAACGATATCGCTAAAAAAAGAGCAGAAATACAATTAGCGCAGAAATAGGAGGCTGAATTTGTTACAAAAACGTAACAACTACGAAAGGCAAACTGTCGGTTAAATCATTCTGGAGAGCTTGGCTTGATGTCGAGACTCTCCAGAATGATTTAACCGATAAAGTGTTATTATTTAGACCAGCCACACTTCTCCCGTTTTCTTACCTTTGATAAAACCTTACCGCCAGCAGTGGGTGGTCAGTTGCGATAAATTGGATTGAGCACGTATGCGCTTTTTATTCGTTGTGTTTATAGGGTTTATGACGACGGCAGCTATTGCTCAAACCTCCTTTATTGACCAGCTTGCGAAGCACCGTGAGACCTACAAAAAGGATCTGTTAGCGACATCGGGCGGACCCTTGCAAGAAGAAGGCGATTTAGCGTTTGTTCAGTTCTATGCACCCGACTCGACCTATCGCATAACCGCCAGCGTAGAACGAATACCCAATGCGCAGCCGTTTGACATGCCTACCTATAACGGTAAAACAAGACCCCATGTGGCCTATGCCTTGCTGTCGTTTAAGATCAATGGGAAGCCACAGCAACTGACCTTGTACCGCAATTTGAATGCGATTCGGCTGCCTCAATTTCGCGATTATCTGTTTTTGCCATTTAAAGACGCCACCTCCGGAACAGAAACCTATGGGGGCGGGCGTTACCTGGATCTGCGGGTGAGCGAAATTCAGAACGGGCAGGTAACGCTTGATTTCAACAAAGCCTACAATCCATACTGTGCTTTTGTGGAGGGCTATCCCTGTCCAATTCCACCTAAAAACAACGTCTTGTCGATACCCATAAATGCTGGCGAG
>JAQBNX010000844.1 GCA_028288385.1 Spirosoma sp. | reverse complement strand
GCGATGCGCGGCTGACAAGCTTGCGTGGCGGCGTCGAGCAGTTCCTGGGCGGGAGCGCTCTGGTGTGTCGCACGATGACGTTGCCGGGGCTTCGGGCCACGACTTCCGTCTGAGTGCATCCGCCGAGCGTGATGGCGGCAAAGATGGCGAGGCGATGCATTCGGGCGGCTTTTCGTTGTGAACTCGTACCATACTCGCATATTGCGCGGGTGCGCCAGCTTGCAGCCAAGCGTGTTCACGGCGGAGCGTGACGCGGTATCACGTGGTAACGTGATCACGTGATCACGTTGCTCCATGCCCCTTGGCCGGCTTGCCGGTGTATTTGATGAGCATCATGTCGATGCCCTCTAGCATCAGGTCGTGCGGACGCTTGTTGACGTCGATCGCGACGCGCTTGATCGCGTTCCGCACCGCATGGTCGAGATAGATCGTGGTGTGGGGTCTGTCGCGACGTGGCGCCCTGCCCTGCTCCTGGGGTGCGCTATCGGGCGGCACGGCCGCCGCCTCAGGGATCGCGCCAGCCCCCATGATATCGGCAAGCGACGCTCTCTTGGCTTTTGCCATGGCTACTCCTTCATCTCGCGGTTGGCCCATTGCCACAGGCCGCGAACCTCGTCCGCAGCCTTGCCGTTGGGTTCATGCTCGGTGACCCCCAGCCCGAAAGCGAAGGCGTCCTGATGGTCGGCGCGGAGCGCGATCAGCGGCAGGGCCAGCGCGCCGAGCAGCTTGAGCGCCTTGACGGCGTCAGCCACCCGGCCGGATTTGAGTTGCGGCGCGCATTGGTTCAGCACGAAGGCGTAGGGCCGACCCAGCCGCGCCAGCGCCGAGAAAGTCGGTCGCGTGGCCTCGATATCCGCCAGACTCGGCCGCGCCGGGATCAGCGCCAGGTCAGCAGCGCGCATGGCGGCCACCGTGGCGGCGGAGTCGATGCCGGCAGTATCGAGGATCACCAGGCTATAGCCGGCGGCACGCAGGGCCCCCAAGGCGGCGGCCAGGGCAGCCGGCGTGGTGCGGTCCACCATAGGGAAATCGGCATCGCGGCGCTGTCCCCAGTGAGTGAGGGAGGCCTGGGGATCGAGGTCGAGTGCGGCGACACGCTCCCCGGCTTGGCCAGCGGCAACGGCGAGCGATGCGGCCAGGGTGCTTTTCCCGGTGCCGCCTTTCTGTGTAATCAAAGCCAGGATGCGCATCAGGCAACGCTATCACGTGGTAACGTTACCACGTCAAGCTGTTGACGCCTCACTGCGCCACTACCTGCAGCCGCAGCGCGGCTAGGCGCGACGCGCCTAAGCTTGGCAAGCCGAAAAACTGAGGAAATGGAGGCGCTTGCCGGCGGCGATGGTTCCGCCCCAATCTGGCGCGATGGATTCGCATCCCGCGACTCCGGAGGCCAGAAACAGCAAAGGCGGCCCGAAGGCCGCCCCCACCGATAAAAACCACTCTGGAAGATCGGGCGCCAACCCGAACTCGCCGAACTCGCTTGAGGCGACCTTCCGACATCATTGGTTCTGAATCAAGCCCCTTCGAGGGCTGTGGGGGACGTGCGCCCGATTGCCGACTTCGCTGGGGAACCAGACGAAGTGCGACACCACCCGCGACCCTACCGAGGCGATAGTATCTTCGGCCACGGCCCCCGCGTGCCGCTCGCCAAAGCCCAGCAGCGCATGGTGACGGCCAAGCTGGAGGCGGCCCGCATAGACCGCCTCATTACCCACGGCGACGTAGCGATTGGCCGCGTTCTCGTGGAGCTTGGCGGCTCTCATGGAGCCATCCACCCCACCTATGCCACCATTGCCGAGCGGGCGGGTTGCTGCGTTCGGACAGTCGGCAACGCGCTCAAGCGGCTGCGCGGGATCGGGCTGTTAGATTGGGCGCGCCGCATGGTGCGCGTCGGCCAGCGGGCTGCCCAGACCTCCAACGCCTACTTCTGGAAGCCCGACGCACAGCTGCCGGACCCGCCGATCAAGGCCGCCCGAAGCAAAGGCAAGGGATGCTCACAAGGTCCGGATTCTTTATCTATCTTGCTTAGTTTGCAGGATCGGACCGCCAGCCTCATGGCCCTCGCAGCCCGTCGCGCGGTCGTGGAGGCGCTGCATCGACAGAACGCAGAGGCCGCAGCGAGGGGAAACAACGCGACGCGCTACCTCAGGTAGCAAGCGAGCAAGAAAGCGGCTTGGGAACAGCAGCGCGGGCGGGCAGCGAGGCCGAACCTTGCCCAGGCGTCGAGTGCGGTGACGAGGCCAGCGGAGGGGAGAGCCGCTCCCTGGGTTGGCAGCACCAGGCCCTGGCTGGGAAATGTGAGGGCTGGGTGGCTGTCCAATCCGCAGGGACGGTGGTTGATCCCGTTAGAAGTCGCCGAACCTTTGCATCCGTCTGCCAGTAATGAGTGGACATGTCCGGACCAGCCCTCACGGCGGTTGTACGGACATTCGTCGCGATCTGTCAACCACTATTGTAATGGCTCTTCCGGGTATGGCGCATGAAGTTGTCCTGCGCGAATGCCTCGCCATGGCGGCTGGCTCCCCACCTCGTGTATTATTCTGACTGGGTCTATATCGATTGTGTCTAAATCGAGTGTGGATAGCTC
>JAQBNX010000777.1 GCA_028288385.1 Spirosoma sp. | reverse complement strand
CAATCGAAAACCTTACTTGCGCCTAACGACTCCGATGTATACTTTACATTGAGGTGATTAACAACAATTAGCTATAATAGAAATTTTACATTGAAATAGCTTTTTTGGTTAACTCATCTCCTTCTCCCCTATGGATATTTGTTTAATTTACTTAAGTTCTTCCCTTAAACTCCTCCAAGAGGAAGATTTTACAAGCCTACTGGAACAAAGCCGCAAGAATAATAGCGAAAAGGGTATTACTGGTATTCTACTTTGCGTGCGGGGGCACATTCTTCAGGTACTCGAGGGTGATCAACAAGCGGTGGAAGATTTATTCAACCGAGTTGAAAAGGATACCCGCCATACCGACGTTTCTATAGCCCTTAAGCGGCCTATCTCCCAGCGCTTGTTTCCCGAGTGGGCAATGGGCTATGAGAACCTCACGCTTCGAGAATTGGAGCAAGTGAAAAGGTTAGTCAATTTAGAGACTAGTAATGGGTCATTATTGCTAGCAAAGAGCCCTATTTTGCGAATCCTTCAAGAGTTCTACGATGGCAATCGTTACCTTTTCGATTAAAAGCCACTCGTTATCATAAAGCTGTTTTAGGGAACGGAAGCCGACACATTGATAGTCGAGCAAGTTGAAAAACAATAATCATCGTGTAGTTTTTGTAAATGGCTTACTACGGATATTGAGAACGTTCTATCGTTTAGCGGCTGATTAAATAACTTTTTTACGATGCATACCGCTCAACCGCTTTGTATCATGAAGCTTTTACTCGTCTTGTTGTGTGGTAGCTCCCTATGAGCTCCCATTCCCATCAATTGGCAGCAAGACCGCCTTTAACGGATAGCGCCCGGGCAGCCCTTGCCTTACTGCCCGAATTCAACCTCTATTATTCGGCTCAACAGGCCACTGCGCTTACCCGCCTTGGTATGGCCTGGACCTGCTACATTTAACTGAACATTAAGTTAAGCATGATCTAACTTAGTGTACGATGTAAACCAAAAAGGCAGTACGACGAATTTAAGAAGATAGGGGTTTTATTAATAACTGGCCAAAGCATTACTCTAAGCGTTATGGATCTGTATTCAGTACCTATTTGCGCGGGGCGGAATCTGATTCGCAACAAAGTCTATTCGTTCGTCAACATCAGCGGACTGGCTTCGTTCATGGCCGAGGCCCGTACGAAAGAGATTGGGGTTCGCAACGTGCTGGGAGCCAGTGTGCTGAACCTGTGGGCTTACTCTCCAAAGACTTTGTGATACTGGTGGTCATTGCCTTTTTGATTGCGACGCCCATCGCGTATTATTGCCTCTCCGGCTGGCTTCAGAGATACCAATACCGAACCGACCTATCGGGGTGATTTTTGCTCTTTCCGGTCTGGGCGCGTTAGTAATCACCCTGTTGACCGTCAGCTTCCAGAGCGTGAAAGCGGCGTTGGTGAATCCGGTGAAAAGTTTGCGTAGTGAATAGGGTATGAACGGCGAATGGCCGAAGACACCCCTAACGATTAAGAAACACCCCTAACGATCAAGAACATGTTAGCTAAACGCATGCATACCAATCTCTTCTTGTTGCTTTTGGCAGCCGTACTTGGCGTTAGCGCGAGTCTTGCCCAACCTAAAAGACTCCCCCTGACCAGTACCGACCGATTGATTCCGATTCACACGCAGGTGTCGGTAGCCAATTACCTGGGTAAGCCCAGTGTGCGGGTTGTCGATGCGGGTGATGCCAGCTCGGAGGTGGCTTATGCCAAAATCCAACATCTCTCTTTTCGTAATGGCACGATTGAGCTGGAACTGGCTGGTAAGCCCCTGAGCACCGCCGGGGAGCAGGCCAGAGGATTCGTCGGTATCGCTTTTCGGGTGGCCGGGGACGATACCAAATTTGAATGTATCTACCTGCGGCCCACGAATGGCCGGGCCCAGGACCAGATACGTCGCAATCACTCCGTGCAGTACATCTCCCACCCCGACTATCCCTGGCAGCGATCCCGGAAAGAAACCCCGGAAAAATACGAAGCCTACGTGGATTTGGTCACTGGTGAATGGACGAAGGTAAAGATCGAGGTGGAGGGCGACAAAGCCCGGCTGTATGTGCACGGGGCGGCTCAACCTACCTTGATTATCAACGATCTGAAACACGGTGCCGGCCAGGAAGGCGCCATTGGTCTGTGGATTGGCCCGGGCACGGAAGCCCATTTTGCGAATTTAGTTGTCACGCCCAAGCCCTGATTGTCAACTGTCTTACCCCTGAATCATTGGGAGTTTTAATTGAACGGTGTCCGGATAGGAGGGAGGGGATCGAAAACAGGCCTTTTTGTGTTCAATAAAACCGTTCAGTTTAGTCGTTCACAATTTTAGGTTGAGTTGAGCCTTTTCTTTAGCATGATGTTCCCTTTACCACGCTGTTTTTCTTCATTTAAGGTGATCGAAAACCCTGTACAACACAATGTATGACTGTCTTAGCCCCTGAATGAATAGGACTAACCTGTTTTGACAAGTTTGTCTAACTATTCAGAGGACTAAGACATAAAGCACCTCATTAGTATAGCGTAATTTTTTAAATACGTCCGATAGCAGATACTGATCATCAGGGTCATTGAGGATGACCCTGACCGGTCCATCATTATTCATAAGCTGTCTTTTTTATAGTGGTTAGTGCTAAAGGTACTGACCCAAAGGCTAAATAGCGGAGTCCATGGCCACCCCGTCCGGTATAGCCGCTTGTCCCGGCACCGCATTGCTAAGCGGCCAGCGTCTGTACCTGCCGACGCGGGGGATCGCGCTTAGCGGTGCGGGATTTGCTGTCCTAGTACAGGTAAAGAAAGCTTTTTAATCAAGGTCTTGGTTCTCTTGGCTATGACGTTTACTCATCGTTATCCTGACGAGTCTATTTTGCTTTATGAGTTCTTTAATCGCTACTACCTGTCGTGTTGCTAGTACGGCTCGGTCACGAAAGTTGATTTCCTCCAAATACGATTGCGTTTGTTCTTGCTGATGCTTGCGCTCTAAAGCCATTCTGACTCTTATCTCCTGGCTGAGGAGATCATTCCATTCAGTAAGGTGTTGGCGATTAAGTTGAATTTGCTGTTCGCTTTCTTTCTTTTCAGTTTTCATCGCCTCCACGATCTTACCCCATATAGTTTTGGACAGACGGCCCGCCGCAGCGGTGCGATACCGGCTACCGTGACTTATGCCTAAACACCTCGTGGCCGTAGAAGATGAAAAAAGGCTCATCCAATGGATAAACCTTTTTGATCTCACTTCATCAACAAATTAAGGCAATGATACAGAAATTTACACCGATTAGGAGTAGGCTTTCCGTTTGGTAAGGATTAGTGCTTGAATTTTGGGGTCTTCAGGCTTCAACAGGCCATAATTTGCTTAATAGTATACCCTAATCAGACAGGGCTCCATTGGCTTTATCAACTTCATAGGCTGTAACCAGCATCCTATCATCTTGGGTGATTGTATAGTGCTTTCTGCCTTCTAAATTTCCAACGGAAACTTCCCCTGTATCCATTACATTTAATGTGAATTGATAGATCATTACCCAACTACAGCGTTGTTAATGAGTTGAGTTCGGTTGGTTCCTTTTGTCAATTATAAGCTGTTTTCAGGAGTACTTTGCTCGCTAGTAATTGGGCCAGTCTACAGATATTTTTGTAACATAATAGCAGCCTCTTCTTTCCTCTTACCAAAAGCCAATCGGGCCCATGTATGCTGCCTCTGAGGGGCAGTCAATCATGAATTAATCGCTTAACATCCCCCACAATATAACAGCTACAGGGTTAAGGATTCTTTATTAAACCGTTTATGGAATTTGCCGTCGCATCGATAACACTTATAAGCACGAAGGGGGATAAAAAACAGTAAACGAGCTACCCTCCCCCGACGTACTCGTTCAACGCCTAACCCGTCTTTACATTTGGGACAGCAGACAGTGGATTGTTGCGTGTCAGCAGTAAGGCAAGAAAAAGTGCTGGAGAAAGAGGTATGACTAACCATGGGGAAGGGAATCGATTTAAGTTACAGTCAGTAAAGTTACCTAATAACGAGCTGTGGATATTTATTATATTTACACAATTCCTATTTATAAACTAAAAGATGCACATAGTTGTCTGCAACCGCACGGCTGTGCAGACCGGTGCATAGATGAGTGGGGTTGACTGCTCGTAGGTGGGCCTGGTCTAAACCCCGTTACTCAGAAGCTGTTGGGAGACGCACACCGTTTCCAATACTCCATGATAACCGAGATGGTCTTCTCCAACTCAATCCTGGTTTGCTGCTTGATGAAAATGCCCTGAGCCGACAAACTATACGCCTTGATGACGATTTCTTGATTGAGAGCCGTTGAAAAAAATAGGTACGGAATGCATCTGACTTGTAAGCCCACATCGATCCTGATTTTGTCTCGTAAGGCAAAGCCATCCAGCCGGGGCACATTGATATTGGAAAGGATTAGAAAGGGGTTAACAGCCGGATCCTGCAAATAGTCAAGCGCCTCTTGCCCATCAAAAAAGTAAAGCACTTGATTGGTGTAGCCTAATTTTTTGAAAACCTCTACTAGGAGAAATTGGTCATCATGGTTATCCTCGATCACCAGTACGGGTCCATTTCTATTCACAATCGGTCTTTTTGATAGTGGTTAGGGGCAAAGGTAACAACCTGATATTGGAAGGACTAAATAGTGGAGTCTGCGACGAAATCGGACCCGCAGCGGCCGATGCGGTGCTTTATACCTGAAAAAACATCGTGGCCGTAAGACACGGAAAATTTATAGCGCTCTTATTCAAACTATTTAATGTAGTTGGGGGAAACACAATCCTGCCAATAGTCCACTATTCTTCTTATCATTTGTTCCAATTTATCAAATTGATTTGGCTTGATAAAAAAGCCTTGAACTGACTTTGAATAAGCGTCAATAACGTGTATTTGTTCGGCACTCGTTGTCATGAATAAATAAGGAATACACTTTAACCGTAAGTTTTCATTCTCGTGCACTTTCTCTCTCAACTCTAGCCCGTTTAATTTAGGCATATTGATATCTGAGAGAACAATAAAAGGCTCAACATCACTACTAGTTAAGTAGTTAAGTGCTTCTTCAGGATCACCGAAAAAGATAATGTCGTTTTTATAAGCAAGATTCTTAAAGATTTGCGTCAAAATGGCCTGGTCATCCTCATCGTCCTCAATGATTATTATTGGTCCCTGCTGATTCATAAGAATTTACTTTTAGATAGAGTACAAGTAGTAAAAAAGCCCCGGATGGCTTCAAGCCGCTTCAGCGACCGGCCGCGGCAGTGCCGGGTCGCCGAAGCGGCTTGAAGCCATCCGGGGCGCAGTTATGGGTTGGTAAGTGCATCAGCCAATCCCAGGCCGAGGGTCGGCGAGCTAAGCACGATTCCCCGCAGCGGCCGGTCCGCCGTTGCGGAGCCGTGCCGGGACCAGGGGTTGTACCGGCTGCGGTTGTTTCTTAGCCGAGGTTTCGACCGTTTCGGCTACTATTGATGAACCAGTTTTCAACCTGGGTACAGCGTAGCCAATGAGTGGAGTTTGGTTAGCTCCTCTTTTCAATTTTAGGCTGTATTCAGGAGTGCTTTACTCCTTATTGGTGGGGCCAAGCTACGGATATTCTCTTAACCTAACAGTAGCCTCTACCTGTGCAACTTCCATTTTAATCCCATTATAGCGCTACTAAGGGTGCTCTGATCTTGAATTAATCTTTTAGCCTAACTTCAGTCGTAGAACGGGTCAAAGTACAAAATGTAGGGTCGTCTAAACCTTGTACATTTCCCAGACCCGTTCTATAACTCATGTGGCTGTTGCAAAAGTCAATAACAGCCTAAATTTGCTCTTTTAATCTGAGTGATTTTATGCCGAAATCCATCTGAATAGAACTCATCTATCTGGCTCGAAGAAGTTAATTCAGCGTTTTGCAACAGCTACTGGCAGTATGTTAAGCACAAACTGCTTAGCTCTTTGTTAATTCAATAAGTATATGTCCAGCATTATCCACAAAACTGAGTAAACCAGAACCCAGTTCTCCTCTCCTAACTAGATATGCGTCTTTGTAATAATCTGAAGAACAATGACATACGTGAAAGCGCTCGGTATGGCACAGTTTAGGTAACATACATACTAAAGAATAGGTCATAGCTTCAGTTGTTCGCTGTTTCCTAGCAGCTTATTCATAGATCGATTACCTACTTGCTCAACGTTAAGAAACTTAAAAAGACTACAAAGCTCGGCGTTGGCCGAGCTTTCATTTTATCACAACCTTTACGAATCGGACCTTATGGAGGAGCTGCCAATCATCTTTATTGATGCCGATGAAGATGATCATACCCTATTCAAACAGGCAGTAGCTGAGTTAGCCCTGCCTAATCCTGTTTTGGTCTTCTTTGACGGCCAGACCGCTTTGACCTACCTGATGACCACTCCAGACCTACCCTTTCTGATTATCTCCGAAATTAGTATGCCAGGCATGAATGGCCTGGAGCTTCGCCAACAGATTGATCAAGACCCTGACCTACGCCGAAAGTGTATTCCCTTTGTCTTCATGACCCATCCTGTGGAGGACCATTTAGTCGAAGAAGCCTTTGAATTGACTATTCAGGGACTGTTTGAGAAAAAACAGACTTATGATGCCTGGAAAGCTCAATTGAAGGCCATCATTGCCTACTGGACTGAGTGCCATCATCCCAAAAGGCGGTCTCATTGACTTGATGGGCTACCAACCGTTATTCTTAGCTGGTGTCCGATCGTATAACGTTTGGTTAAGGTACTGACAACTGATTGCGTTGGACAGCTAGTAGATCATCTCTATCAGCTGGCAGACAGGATTAATTGTAGCGATTAGTTTCGTAAAAGGTCTTAATGAGTTTTAAGATTATCGGCACCCCTGAAGTATCACTGGATTCTTGACTATTGTCTAGATCTACAACCGTTTTAAGCTCCTCAAGCTGATTGATAGCTATCGTCTCGTACACTAAAGAGCTACCCGCAAATAGTCGCTTCTGAATGGGTCGGCTTAAGACTATACTTACGTTCGTTTGCTGGTGGCCCTGTTCAATTCGCGCCTAAAAGGATTCGACTGCTTCTTTCGGGCCTTCCAAAACTTGAATGATGTTGCACCGTACATAAAGAGTGACACTGGTAATGCTATCTATAGCATTATTTTGGCAACTTCGTTCTACAGTAGCGACCAAGTCTTCCTCAGGAAAGGGTCCCGTTGGAGGAAGAACCCCATTAACTAGTCAGTTGACGAAAGTCACCGTCGTATTCACAAAGCTGTGTCATCATCGAATTGATGCTCATCAAATCCATTGGTTTGAGCACAAAAGCACTTGCACCCAGCCGGTTGCTTTCCCTTCGGTATTCCCCCTCATCCCGATTGGTCATCATCACCACCGGAACCGACTCCCAGAGTGGATGCTTTTTCAGGTGGGCCAACGTTTGAAACCCATTCAGCCCCGGCATGTCCACATCCAGCGCAAGCACCCCCGGCAAGGCCTCGACCGACCCGGCCAGCGAGTCCATCGCGTCGACCAGATCGGCCCCGTCGGCAAAGAAGACAACCTGATGCTGGGGTAAGAACATCCTGAACACCTGCTTTACTAAAAAACGGTAATCAGCCGAATCATCGACGAGAAAAACCAGGCGGGATGGAGTCATAAGCTTATTAAATAAAAAAAGCCCAGGTTTATAACCTGTTAAGTCGGCTTGTTCTGGTTTTTGGCTACTGAACTGAGGGAATCGCTTTCTCAAAACGAATGTCAAACCGGGTACCCACCCCGAGCTCGCTTTCCACGGCTAATTCTCCCCCAGCAACACGCACAGCCGTTTAATAATAGAAACTACTATTCGGATGCTGTTAGCCAACCAGCAACAAATTCCCATCATCGTGATGAGCTCCTCGGTCGCCGAGGACGATGTCCGGCGGGCTTATCAGCTGGGGGCCCGCTTTTACATCGTCAAGCCCCTGGCA
>JAQBNX010000256.1 GCA_028288385.1 Spirosoma sp. | reverse complement strand
AGATCAGGAGAGGCTTGCCAATGAATTTGGAGCAACGTTCTTTAAAATCCGCCGTGGGGGCGACATTACGTACCATGGTCCTGGTCATTAGGTAGGTTATCCAATTCTGGACCTTGATAACTTCTTTACCGATATTCACCGCTACATGCGGTTACTGGAGGAAAGTATTATCCTGACGTTGGCCGACTATGGCCTTGATGCCGGGCGTATTGACGGATTAACGGGCGTTTGGCTCGGTTACAAAGACGGTTCCCATCAACAAGCTGGATCTCGGACAGCCCTACCTCCCCGAAAAATTTGCGCACTGGGCGTAAAAGCGAGCCGGTGGGTAACGATGCACGGCTTTGCCTTGAACGTAAATACGGATTTGAGTTATTTTAATCATATTGTTCCTTGTGGCATTACGGACAAGACCGTTACCTCATTAGAAGTCGAACTGAAACGACGTGTTTCGTTGGATGAAGTATCCCAAAAGGTTCAACAGCACTTAGCGGATTTGTTTGATATGGAATTGATTGAAAAAACATTGGAACCCCACCAGCAGACTGACAAATGATTTGGGTACAAGGGTTTTTACCTGACATAAGTGAAAATCCATACAATCAGAACCATCCGTCAGTCTGATTTCCTTCTTATGAAGAAAGACATAAATTTTCTACCCGTTGAGGGCGTACATATTGCCATTGCCCGTAAAGAAAACATCGTTGGTGGCTACGACTGGCAGGTGTTTTTGATTAATCAAAAAGACGTCTCTATTAAAACGGTGTTCGTTACGTCAAAAGGCTACGGCCTGAAAGATGCAGAGGAACAAAAAACGTCGACACTCCGGCATTTCTTTGTAGAAGTCCAACCCGGTGCCCACGAAGTGGTTGAATCGATCATGCCTGATGTCTTCCACCTGAATAATGAGTACTGGGTAAGCTACTTTATTGATGATCAGATTTTCGACAAGAAATTCATTTTCGTGCCGGACAGCATCGTCGAAGAGCATCTGGTAAACATACCCGCGTTGGGGTTAGAAGGCATTTTGCACGCATAAGTTAATCTTCATGATCCAACAACACGGTTTATAAGCCGGTTATCTACTAAGTCCACCTATAGTGACCTGGAATTGATCACATCTGGATGGTAGAAGTCTTTTCTGCTGACAGACATTATCCCGCCCGTGGCTAACGGGCCTGTTACAACCAGCGATTTTACTCTTTTTATTGCGAGTAAGTCCATACCGCTAATACACATCACGGGCTGAAACCCGTGAACATAGAATGAGAAACGGAAAACCAAAACAAGATAAATACAATCGGTCCGCGTCAGGACGGCCTACGACTGGGCGCTCCACATCGGGCCGACCCAATACGCCGGCTAGTCCATTGGCCGCTACAAGGCCCCGCGAAAAAGGGGCTGAAAAACAGAATCGGGCAGGCCGTCCGATTCCACAAACGGACTCGTACATAGACGAGATGAAGAATGACCTAATGGCGTTTTTTCAGATCAACGACACGCAGTCATTCACACAGGAGCAGGTGCTGGATCATCTCAACACGGGTGATCGTAAAATGAAATTGCTCATCCACGGCCTGATCCATGAACTCACCGACGAAGGATCTCTCATTCGCCTGCCCGATGGCAGCTACCGCGCTGACGAAGCTGCCAACCTGGTGGAAGGCGTAGTGGATCACGTCAATTCAAAGTTTGCCTTTGTTGTGCCTACCACCGCTAATGGTGCTCGGGGCGAGCGGAGCGATGACATCTGGGTATCGACCGAAGATCTTAACGGAGCTGTTGATGGTGACCGGGTTCGGGTGCTGCGGTTTTCGGATTCGGGCAATCGCTCCCGGCGCATAGAAGGCAAAGTTGCCAATATAGTCGAGCGGGGTCGCACTGAATTGGTTGGCCGCATTGAAGTATGGCCTACGTATGGGTTTGTTATTCCCGACAGCAAGAAGGTTTACGAAGACATTTTCATTCCTAAAGAGAAGCTAGGCGGGGCCAGCGACGACGAAAAAGTCATAGTGCGGCTTACCAAATACCCATCCGGCGGTGGCGGCAAACAGCGCTTTGAAGGTGAAGTAGTTACCGTATTGGGTGTGGCAGGAGAGAATAACACCGAAATGCACGCTATTCTGGCCGAGTTTGGTTTACCCATCGATTTCCCAAAAGACGTAGAAGCCGAAGCCGAAACCATCCCGACCAAAATTACGGAGCAGGAGATAGCCAACCGGCGCGATATGCGCGACGTAACGACGTTCACCATTGACCCGGTCGATGCCAAGGATTTTGACGATGCCCTGTCGGTACAGATTCTCGACAACGGCAACTACGAAATTGGCATTCACATTGCCGACGTAACGCACTACGTCCGACCCGGTTCCTTATTGGAAGAAGAAGCCTTCAAACGGGCTACGTCGGTATACCTGGTCGACCGCGTCGTGCCAATGCTGCCCGAAAAATTGTCCAACGGCCTGTGTTCACTACGTCCCAACGAAGATAAACTGACGTTTTCGGCGGTGTTTGAACTTACGCCCGACGCTCGGATTTCCAAAGAGTGGTTCGGCCGAACGGTAACGCACTCTGACCGGCGGTTTTCGTATGAAGAAGCACAGGAAATCCTGAATAACAGTAATGGTGACTACCTCGCCGAATTACAACTCCTGAATGAGTTAGCTCATAAACTGCGGACCGAACGCTTTAAAAGCGGAGCCATCAACTTCGATACAGTTGAGGTCAGGTTCAAATTAGATGAGAATGGCGTTCCGCTGTCAGTTTATCCCAAGCTCCGTCAGGACACCAATAAGCTGATTGAAGAGTTTATGCTCCTGGCTAACAAACGGGTGGCAGAGTACGTACACCTGCTTTCGAAGAAGAACAAGAACGGTGAAGAAAATACAATGGTGTACCGGGTTCACGAAGGCCCCGATGCAGACCGACTTCAGCAGTTTGCTGATTTCGCTGGCCGGTTGGGTTATAAACTGAACGTTGACGATGAGCACCTGTCGAACTCCATGAACCGCTTTATGGCCAGCATCGAAGGGAAACCCGAGGCTAACATGCTGTCGCAACTGGCCGTCAGGACTATGTCGAAAGCGCGGTATAGCACCGAAGACCTGGGGCACTTTGGCCTGGCATTCCGCCGGTACTCGCACTTCACGTCGCCCATTCGTCGGTACCCCGACATGATGGCGCACCGGCTGCTGCAGTATTACCTAGACAAAGGCAAACCGGCCGAGCGCGACCCGCTGGAAGAGCAGTGTAAACACGCATCGGCCCGCGAGAAAATGGCTACCGACGCTGAACGCGCTAGTATCAAATACAAGCAGGTCGAGTTCATGAGCCGGATGGACCCCAACCAGACATTCGAGGGTGTCATCTCGGGGGTTACGGAGTTTGGTATCTTCGTTGAGATAACCGAGAATAACTGCGAGGGGTTGGTGCGGATGCAGGACCTCAGCAACGATTTCTACGAGTTCGATAAAGACAACTACCGAATCGTGGGTCAGCGGACGAAAAAGATGTACACCTTCGGCGATCAGGTGGTGGTGCGCGTGAAAGAAACCAACCTCGCCCGTCGAAGCATGGATTTTGCCCTAGTGAGCGATAAAGCCGGTCACGTAACTGATTCGGGCAGCACAGGCCGGTCGAGTCGCTCGGGTTCAAGTCGTCGCGAGGGCGGTAGCTCACGGGCGGGTGGTTCCCGGTCAGGCGCTTCTGCACGTAGTACCTCATCAACTTCCCGTAGTGCTGGTGCCAGCACACCAAAAGCTAAGCGCACGGAAGGTACGGCTGCCAAAGGTGAAAATCGACGTGGTGGCCGTTCCAGGA
>JAQBNX010000558.1 GCA_028288385.1 Spirosoma sp. | reverse complement strand
GTTTTTAAGCATATAGATGGCCAACCCTACCGATAAGTAATATAGTTATCGGTAGGGTTGGCCATCTATATGCTTAAAAACTCATACTTTCTGTTCAACGGGGGTCAGTATGGTTTCCCGGCCTACGCTATAATAGGTGTAGCCCATTTCGCGCATCTGCTCGGTTTCATACACGTTACGTCCATCGAAAATGACCTTACCCTTCATCAACAGATTCATCTTATCAAAATCGGGAGTGCGGAATAAAGGCCACTCCGTTACGATGAACAGGGCATCGGCATCGTCCAGGGCTGCATACTGCGTATGGGCATAAACAACCATGTTGCCGATTTGATTACGCACGTTTTCCATGGCTTCTGGATCGTAAACCGTCACCTTCGCGCCAGCTTCAACCAGGGCTCTAATGTTGTCCAGTGCTGGTGCTTCGCGAATATCGTCGGTATACGGTTTAAAGGCCAGTCCCCAGACCGCAATGGTCCTACCCTTCAGGTTGCCACCGAAATGGTCCAGGATTTGGGGGATCATTTTGGTTTTCTGGCGGTAATTCACTTCCATCACCGATTTGAGCACCTGGAAGTCGTAATCGAAATCCTTAGCGGTTTTGGCCAGTGCCTGCACATCCTTAGGGAAGCAACTGCCCCCGTAGCCAATGCCAGCAAACAGGAATCGCTTGCCAATCCGACTATCCGTACCAATACCCCGCCGAATGTCGTCTACGTTGGCTCCGGCTCGTTCGCACAGATTGGCAATCTCGTTCATGAACGTAATTTTCGTAGCCAGAAACGCGTTGGCGGCATATTTGGTCATCTCGGCCGAACGCTCGTCCATGAAAATGACTGGATTTCCCTGCCGAACCAGGGGGGCATAAAGACGGTTCATTACACCTTTAGCCCGGTCTGACTTCGTACCAATGACCACGCGGTCCGGCTTCATGAAATCTTCAACGGCTACTCCCTCGCGTAAAAACTCCGGATTCGACACTACGTCGAAGTCAACCTTCGCATTATCGGCGATGTGGGCGTGTACTTTCTCGGCCGTTCCAACGGGCACCGTGCTTTTGTCGACGATCACCGCGTACTGATTCAGAATAGGACCCAGATCGCTGGCTACCTTCAGAATGTACTTCAGATCGGCAGAGCCATCCTCGCCCGGTGGTGTAGGCAGCGCCAGAAATATGACTTCAGCACCTTTGATGCCTTCTTCCAGATTGGTGGTGAACGTCAGGCGACCTTCTTCAACATTCCGGTGAAACAGCGTCTCCAGGCCTGGCTCATAAATGGGCACGATGCCGTTGTTCAACTTTTCTACTTTTCGCTCGTCAATGTCGACGCACGTAACCTGGTTACCTGTTTCGGCAAAACACGTTCCAGTAACGAGGCCTACATATCCAGTACCAACGACTGCCAATTTCATAGTTTCTCCAGAATGAAGTTGATATTACTTATATTCGGTTATTGAGGTCTCATCCAAAGTGATTCAGATAATTGCAAAAATAGGAGTTTTCTACTAACACTCAATTACTTTGTTATCAATATTATGAATTTATTAACAAGTTACAACCTTAGCCAGTTTGTTACTTTATACGTAATGGTCATAGTTCGGTAGCTGTATCAGGTTAACATCAACGTCTAGATATTTTATTTTGTTTACACTATTGACGTATTAGTAACTTTATATTTCATATTCAGCAAATTGTGGTTAGATAAGAACATATTGCATTTGTCCGTTATAGAGATAGACTCATCAACAAACAGGTACTAGAATGACTAGTGAAATTGTAGAAAACCAAGTCTCGGAAAAAGCAGGTCTGTCTGATTTGATTCAGCAGTCCGTACGAGACCTAAGCGAACGACTTATCCGACCCTATGTCAGGCAATGGGATGAAACGCAGCATTTCCCATCCGACCTACTCCATAAACTGGGCGAACACGGCCTGATGGGTATGCTGGTACCCGCCGATTACGGTGGAGCTGACCTGGGCTACCGTGAGTACGTAACGGCCATTGTTGAACTATCGCGGGTGGACGGATCGGTGGGGCTGTCGATGGCGGCTCATAACTCACTTTGCACAAACCATATACTACTCTTTGGCAACGAGGCTCAAAAGCAAACCTATCTGCCCCGATTAGCAACTGGTGAGTGGGTCGGCGCGTGGGGGCTTACTGAGCCCAATACCGGCTCCGATGCGGGAAACATGCGTACTACAGCCGTCAGACACCAGTCTGCCAGTGAGGGAGACAGTTGGGTACTTAATGGTGCCAAGAACTTTATAACTCACGGCCTTAGCGGCAACGTAGCCGTCGTAATTGCCCGCACTGGCGAGCCCAATACGTCGCGCAATGCGACTGCGTTCATTGTTGAGCGCGGCACGCCCGGCTTTTTGGGTGGACGTAAGGAAGATAAACTAGGCATGCGGGCCTCAGAAACGGCCGAGATGTTGTTTCAGGACTGTCGTATCCCCGATAGTCAGCGATTGGGCGAAGTAGGAGATGGTTTTGTGCAGTCGCTGAAGGTGCTCGATGGGGGACGTATTTCTATTGCTGCGCTCAGTTTAGGCATTGCCTATGGAGCGTATGACGCAGCCCTGGCCTATGCGAAAGAACGCCAGCAGTTTGGTCAGCCCATTGCTAATTTCCAGGCCATCGGGTTTAAACTGGCCGACATGGCGACTGACATTGAAGCATCAAAACTCCTGGTTTATCAGTCGGCCGATTTAAAAGATGAAGGTAAATCCGTTACCAAAGAGTCGGCGATGGCCAAATTGTTCGCGTCGGAAACGGCGGTACGGGTAGCTAACGAAGCGGTCCAGATTTTTGGTGGCTACGGCTACACAAAAGATTTTCCGGTCGAGAAGTTTTACCGCGACGCCAAACTATGTACCATTGGCGAAGGCACGAGTGAAATTCAGAAAGTGGTAATCTCCCGTCAAATATTAAAATAAACAATAGAAGCTTCAGTAGCTATACCGTTTAAAGTATAGACGGATAAATTTAAAGGTATTAATTTTCGGAGAGCCTGGGACTGGCTGTTCTCAGCATCTAAAATAGGTTAAGTTTATTTATAGGCTAAACATAGATGGAGGGCATGGCATACGTGTCACTTGCCCTCCTTCTATGTAAAAGAACTTCGTTACTAACAAGGCAATGAACTTACAAGGCTTTACCTTTGAAATAGAACAAGTGGAAAATTAGAAAGTCCGGGTGTTACAATAACCAGCAAAAGGCGAAATTATTAATCAGTCTTTTGCTAAATTTTACTTTACTAATTCACGTATTATCCTGGTGAGTCTTTATGAATCTCAGATAACTGATAGAGAGTAACTAGTACCTAATCCTCGATACACATGAAAAGTATCTTCAGGCTACTGCGATTTTTTACCAATCCGCAGGATCAAGCAGATGCCATGCATCGGTATAAGCTCGGTCTGGAAGGCATAAAACGCTGCAACCAAGAGAAAAAAGATATTGCTAAAGACGGAGACGATATGGTCCGGCATTTCAATTATGCTATTGATGGCTTACGTAACGATCAGAAACCTGAAACTGCTGGTGTGCAGCTTTGGCAGAAGGTTATAAAGGCACAACAAGCCTTTACTAAATCACAATTACTGGAAGCTGATAAACGACTTATTGTTTATCGAGATATGGTGCTCAGAAAAGGTAAAATTTAAGCCAAATTATAATAGGCCAGAACAATAATTAATAAAGTGACTTATCTACAACTTATTAAAAATTTCATCACAAAGAAGCCGCGTCTGGCATGCCAGACGCGGCTTCTTTGTGATGAAATTTTTAACGTAATGACTGAACCAGCCTGTCGAATTTCCTTACAATAGAACAGGTCAAATTTTACTGGTCTTACGGCTACTATTTTATATTGTTTTTTGTGACCCTTTAATCAGAGCGGCAATTCCAAGAACGATGACTGCACCAACAAACGCCGTTAGAATCTGGTCGATCATCCCTCCATCGCGGCCAAAAAGAAAGCCACCAACAAAACCACCCAGGATACCCAGCAAAATTTGCACAATTAATGAGAACGAAAACCGCTTAAACACGAGGTCAGCCAGAAAGCCGGCGATAGCTCCGATAAGAATGGAATACAGGATACCCATGATTTCAACTAGTTTGAGTGAAAGATGTAATAAAAATCAGGGACATAACCTGACCTCGCCTGCTTTTGTTTAAGGGCGTATGCCGATAACGGCCAGCATTCGGCCCGTTTGACCGCCTTCGGCCCGATAAGAAAAGTAATCATCGTTGTTCAACACGGTCGAATAAGACGATACGTCGATGTGCTCCCTTGGAACGCCAAACTCGGTAAGCAAACTCAGGTTGGCTGCTTTCAAATCGGCGCAGGTTCTATGGTCCTCTGGATCGGTTCGGACAAACGTAGACGCAAACTGCGTTGCTACGTCCTCGCCCACCTCGAAGGTTGTTTCATCGATGCACGTACCAACGTAGGCAAAACATTGTGTACTCATCGTACCGAACTGATGCTGCATGGCCACCAGTGTTTTTGTGACAATGCCCCCAACGGTTCCGC
>JAQBNX010000213.1 GCA_028288385.1 Spirosoma sp. | reverse complement strand
CCGCCCGCAAACCATATTCTATCTCAGCGTCCGAACTTTGCATACCAAATGTATCGGGCTTAAATCCATAGATTTTCACCCCGGCCTGGTTGTACATCTTACGCACTTGCTCGAACTTGTTCATGGGTGCCGATAGCCGCCATTTGGCCACCTCCGTGCGGTAGGCTTTCATCTGAGCCTCGGCCTCAGTGAGCTGTTTCTGCTCGTCTTCGGTTAAGGCCTGGTTTTCGCGTCGCTTTCTCATCAACGGAAAAAAGGTCTGCATGTTAACAGAATTTTTAGGTGCACCGGCAAACGATTCGGCTGGTCCGCCCATCAGTTCAATAGCGCTAATGCCACTATCCAGGACGTAGTGCAGGGTTGCTTCGGCACTTTGGTCGGGCATATCCCGAAACGAGTACGTAATAACACCTATCTGTACCCCATCAATCAACGAATTTGGTTTATCGCCCAGGCTACGGATGAGAGCCGGAGCACCAAAAAGTTTATGGCTGCTGATTACCGTTCCTGCCATGAGAGCCGCTGTGGCTCCCAAAAACCGACGGCGTGTTGGTTGGTTGTTCATCGTTTAAAGGAGGTATAATGAATTGACTTATAGAAATATACAGGATTTATTGCGCAAACACTTTCAACTGCCGCATCGACCACGGGATTTCGTCGCTATCGTCGGCTAAACTTTCCAGCAAACGCATACGTAGGAATTTAGCTTTACTCCCGTTTAGTGAAATGACATTATCGCCCTCAACACCCTTCGTTTGGGGCAGCACTTCACGCCAACTTTTACCATCGGAGGAGGCCTCAATGATGAAATTACGTGGATAAGTGTGAATAAATGGTATGACCATTGAGCCCATGGGCTGGCCTGGTTGTGGTTTCCATCCCTTTTTAATGGTTTGAGAAGCCGTAAAATGTAGTTCGGCAACGTTAACCTCTTTAGGAAATTCGATTTCATACCACATGCCCTTTTCCTGACGGCCACCCGTTGACCAGCCCTCATACGTAAAAGCGGTTGCGGGCGATACATTGCCCCCGATGCGGGTAGACGCCGTATGGCTGGCTGTGACGGTCAGGGACTGAGGCTGCACTTCATAAGGTGTTAGCTTGGCCAGTTGCACGTACTGATACGACCCCTGCTGACCTGCCGTTTTTTTGCGAACCGTGGCTACCTGCTGCGCGGAAACCAACGACGCATCGTTTGACAACCCATTTCTGATGTAGGAAAGCACATCGGCCACCCACTCGTCCGACTGTTCTTTCATACTCGCCATCATGCCGCCGGCATAAATTTTACCTTCAATAGCCCCCTCCAGCCCATGCAGTACAACGCGTATGGCATACTCCGGGTGTCCCTGCATGTGAGATGATCCGGCTAAGGCCGGGGCTAGTAAACGCCCGTTTCCGGCTGGCGTACCCATGCCGTTATTGCCGTGGCACTGCGAACACAATTCGTTGTAAATTAAAGCGCCACGCTCTACCTGCGCTTTCTGATTGGCACTTAGTTCCGGTGCGCCAAATGGCCCCATGTTGCGCTGTTTGGGTGGGGTGAGAATTTGTTCTCCCACCAGTTTTACCCCGGCAGCCTTGTTGCGCTCCATCGCTGTTTTTATGCCGTCTTCAAAGCCGGGTATTTTCAAAAACCTGGCCGAAAGCATGGCCTGAATTAAAACGTCGGTATTCGCATCGGTCAAGGCCCGTTTGTAATCAGCCTCCAGCGTCGTGCCGTCCAGCGTGGTACCGCCCAAGGTTTTGTCGCCTGCTTTGTAAAGAGTTTCACCCGCCCGAAGCGCCTGGATCCGTAGGCGCGGTTCCGAATCTTTTAGCATTGTTTGTACAACATTCGCTTTCAGCGCACCCAGCCCTTCCAGCGTCCAAAGAGCGTGTGTGCGGGCTAGCGTATTTTTGCCCGTGAGCGCCATGGTTGTTAATAGTGGTCCGGCAGACAAATCTTTTCGCTGTACCAGTACTTGCTGGGCCATATCGCGCCACCAGCCATTGGGATGTGTCAGGTGCTTCACCAGATCGGCCGTCTTTTCGCTGTACATGTTGGGGCGGGTTTTATCCCGGTCCTGGCCTTCGTAGGTAATACGCCAGATGCGCCCCAGGCCAACAACTTTGTCTAGCTGATACTGCTCGATTTTTGTTCTGAGATAGGTGCCCTTCTGGGTCCATTGCCCTTCCTGAATAATGCCGTGGTACATGTCCGTAATGTACAACGTTCCATCGGGAGCGGTGGTCATATCAACGGGTCTGAACAGCGGGTCGGTGGAGCGCAGAAACTCCGATTTTTGCTCCTGATAGACGTTATGCAACGTTGTTAGTCCTTCCGTAACAACGGGGTTAATCCGGCGAACAATCCGGGCCACCGGCTCACCGTAAAAATACTGCCCCTTTAGTTCGGCTGGCAGGCGGTCCCCGCGATACACGTCGTTGCCTGCTGCTCCCGTTACGTGATTTAATGAGCCGTCGGGCTGGCGAACTTCGTCCATACCACCCTGCATATCGGCCAGTTTGACAGCGGCTCCCCAGGGTACATCAAAGCCCTTGGCAAACTCGCCGGGCACCTCAAAATTGCCGTACTGGATTGGAAACTGGAAATACGAAGGCAAGCCACTGGCACCACCCTGAAACCACAGCTTTCCGTCATCATCATGGGTAATGCCCCACTGTGCCCGGTTAAAACCTGTTTTTTCACGAATGACTCCATTGGGCGTCTCCCGAACACGGAATGCGTTCACCGTGCTATAGAGCCAGTTGTCCATGCCCCAATACAGAAAAGCCTGTTGGTGCTCGACATTGCCCGACCGACCGTATTTATTGGTAAACAACTCTTTCTTATCCGCTTTACCGTCGCCATTGGTATCGGTGTATTTATAGACATTGTCAGCATCGGACTCCATGGTCAGAATGCAGTCTTTGCCGTAGGGCAACACAAAGCGGGGGAAGATCAGGCTGTCGACAAAGGCCGTTCCAGTTTCGTAGATGCCGTCGTTATTTTTGTCTTCCCACCTCGAAATCCGACTCGTTGGCCGCAACTCGTCTTTCGAGTCGGCGGTAAGCATATACGTTCTGAGTTCCAGCACATACATTCGTCCATTGCCGTCGAAGCTAATGGCAGCGGGTTGCTGAATAGCCGGTTCGGTGAGCACGGGTTGAATTTTGTAGCCCGGTGGCAGCAAAAAAAGCCTGGCTTCCTCCGCCGGAGATAAGGGCTGCACGGGTGCTCTGGGGTCTAAATCAATGCCTTTCCAGTCCGGATCATCGGGGTTAGCCCCTTCGGGCAGAGATGGTCTGGGCAGTGTATCGGACACAGAAAACTGCTGTTTCAGTCGGATTTGCTTAATTGGGTCCGAACCCATAAACGACGACAAGACAATCGTTAATGAAAAGATTATCAGACTACTAGTAAAGAGCGATTTGGGCATATTCTCCTAACTGTTTTCTTTTTCTTAAAAAGGTTTTTGGCCATACAGCCCATGACTGACAGACTATATCCTGATCTGAATTCGGAATAAAAGGCTGTGATTTCTTTTTACAGAAAATGGGCTTTTTCCTGATTGCCAACCAATCAAAGTAATACTTTTTCAAGCAGATGTACAAGCAGAATAGACAGGGAGGGAAATTCTGCCGACAGATTGGCTGGTTAAACCGATGGCCTATACGTCAGGACAGGCTATTTGCCAGTTGTCCATTCAAATTTACGCGCTCGAAAACGTTTGATTAGGGACACAAACGCCAACCAACCTGGATAACTCGATATAATTACAATGAATCTCACCATACTATTACCCATTTAGAAGAGAGTTGATTGTTAGATTTAACTAAGAAAACTTTCTTTTCATTTTATTGGTTGATATAGCAACTAGTTTTACATTTGCAGCATGACTTTAGCAAAAGACCTTGGCCAAAAATTTATGGGACGCATCGGCTCACAGGCCATTTTCATGATTAGTCATGTGAGCCATATAATGGCGAACAAGGCAAACCGGGAACTGGCTCGCTTAGGCTTCTCCTTACAGATTGAGCAGGTTCCCGTCCTGTTTGTTATCTACTTTGCTGCTGATGACCTATTGTCCCAACAGGAGATCGCGAATATGCTGCAGAAAGACAAATCGGGCATTCAGCGCTCCATTCGTACTTTGGAGCGTGATGGGTACTTACGCGTAGTATCTGATAGCGTTGATCGTCGTAAAAATTTGATTCGGTTGACTCCCGCCGGTAGAATGATTATTGAACAGGTCATCCAAATCCTAGAAACCCTCGATCACGAGGTAATGAGTCAGTTGTCTCAGGAAGAACGAGATGCTTTTCTGGCCACGACTCAAAAGATAATTACTTTGATTGGAAAATAACTTTTTATCTAATTGGTTGACATATCCACAGTAGACAGGTCAACTTTAGAATTTATGAAACGTTTAATTGCACTTTGTTTAGTTTTCACACTAGGTTCTTTCCAACCCGGATGGACACAGATTCAGCCGCAGTCTCCTGCAACGGGTGCTTTTCGGTTGAAAGACTGTATTGACTACGGTCTTAAAAATTTTGGTAGTGTTCGCATTGCCCAATACCAGGTAGAGACGGCCGATCAGCAGGCACGTGAGGCCCTGAGCCAGTATTTACCACAAGTGTCTGCCACGGGTACGTCGACTGATAACCTTAAGCTGCAGCAGAGCATTATTCCGGCGGGAATATTTGGTCCTGAACCCCGGGTACTCATCATTGGACAAAAGTACCAGACAAACCTAACGGCTCAGGTATCGCAAACGATCTTCGACCGGTCGTTACTAATTGGGATCAAAGCCAACAAGCCAAACCAGCAACTGGCGGCTATGAATACCCGCAAGACGCAGGAGGACGTTATTTATACCATCGCCAGCAACTTTTATCAGGTCTTTGTGGCACAGCAGCAAATAGCGTTACTGCGCGATAACCTCGAACGGACCCAGCAGGTACTCAATATCCTTAAGCTCCAGCGTGATAATGGTGTCATTCAGCCGGTCGATTACACCCGAACGGAGGTTAGCTACAACAGCACGCAGTCGCAACTATCGTTGGCAGAGAATGATTTGAACCTGGCTCTGAACCGGTTGAAATACCAAATGGGCATGCCACAGGAACAGAATCTGGTGCTGTCCGACGCGACGCTGCTTACCCAGCTACCCACAGTAGAACAGGGGCAATTTGACCCAAAGAGTCTGGTTTCATTTCAACAGGCAGAAACCAATCTTACTTTACAACAGCTACAGTTGCAACGGATTAAGGCCGGTTATCTGCCCACCTTAAGCCTAACCGCTAACTATGGTACGCTGAATGTAGGCGCCCAAACCATTGACAAGCTATTCAGCAACTTCGTAGGGTTTGGTAGTGTTGGGCTACGCCTGAACATCCCCATTTTCGACGGATTCAGACGTGATTCTCAATTAAAGCAACAAAGTCTGACCCTGTTGACCCAGCAGGAGCAGCAAAAACTGAACGTAGCATCCTACCGGCTCCAGTTTAACAGCGCCCAGTCGCAAATTCAGCGCACGCAAACCAGCGTGCAAAACGATGAGCGAAATGTGAAACTGGCGCAGGAAGTTTACAACATCACCACCCTGCAATACAAGCAGGGAACCAAGCTGCTGACCGATCTGATCAACGCGGACAACTCATACCGCGAGGCCCGAACCAACTACATCAACTCGTTGATTAACCTGTACCAGGCCCGCCTTGATCTCGAACAATCGCAGGGCAAGCTCCTCACTTTTTATAACCAACTCTAGGCAATACAACCGACTCATAAGTCATGAAAAAGATAACGATAATTGTTATAGCCGCTTTTCTGGCCATCACGTCCCTGATTGGCTTTCGGCTGGCTTCGAACAAAAAGAAAATTGAGGCCCAGAAACAGCCGGTCGTTAAAACAGACGTAGCGATTCCGGTAACCGTAGCGCCCGTTAGCGAAGGAGCGGTTAGCCAGCAACTTGTTAAAACAGGCAACCTGATTCCATTCAAAGAAGCAGATTTGGTGGCCACCACCGCCGGCAAAGTGACGAAGGTCAATTTCAACCTCGGCTCTTCCATCCGGCAAGGAGCAGTACTGGTTCAGTTTGACAACCGGCTCAAAGAACTGTCGCTGGAAGCGACCCAGTTGTCCATCGACCGACTGAAGAAAGACGTAACGCGCTACAACACGCTGTTGGCTGGTAATGCCACAACGGAGCTACAGGTCAACGACACGAAGTATAATTACGAAAATGCGCTTAACCAGGCCGAGCAGATTAAAAAGCAGATTGCCGATGCGGCCGTGAAAGCGCCGATTGGGGGCCGGATTGTGCAAAAAGACATTGAACCCGGCGAATACATCACCGTTGGTAAAGTGCTGGGCCGTGTCCTCGATGTATCCCGCCTGAAGGTAGAGGTACCAGTGAACGAAAGCGACGTGTACCGGCTGCGTGAAAGTCAAACGGTTCGGGTTTCGTCTGATGTGTTCCCTGGTCGGACGTTCAGCGGGCGCATTTCCTACATCGCTCCGCAGGGGACAGATGAGCACAATTATCCGGTCGAAATTACCATCAACAATGCCAATGGACTGAAGGCCGGTACGTTTGTCAATGTCGATTTCTCACAGAAGTCAAACCAGAAAGCCCTGCAGATTCCGCGCGCAGCGCTGGTCGAAAGCATTAAAAATCCTTATGTTTTTGTCATCAACGGGAACGCAGTTAGTCGCCGTGCCATCACGGTTGGCCGGGACTTTGGCGATACAATTGAAGTCTTGAGTGGACTGACGGCGGGCGATCAGGTGGTTACCACCGGCCAGTTAAATCTGAGTGACGGTAAACCAGTGCAGATAACTAAATAATGAGCGATAGCGTGAAAGAGCCAAAGAGCGAATTGGCTACGGCCAGAGAATGCTCGACTCACACTTTCACAATTCACTCTTTCGATCTTTCATTACCATGTCAATATCCGAAATAGCCGTTAAACGGCCGCTGTTGGTGACGACCATCTTCACCGTTCTCATTTTATTTGGTTTCCTGAGTTATAAGCAGCTATCATACAACCTGCTGCCCAAGTTTGAGGCTAACGTCATCAGCGTAGCAACCGTCTACCGCGGTGCCTCTGCCGACGAAGTAGAAACCAACGTAACCAAGCGCATTGAAGACGCCCTCTCAGCGCTGGAAGGCTTGGACCGCATGACCTCAACGTCTCAGGAAGGCGTGTCGACCGTAATTATCCAGCTGAAAAATGGGGTAAACACCACACTGGCCCAGCAGGATGCCCAGCGTAAAATTGAGCAGATTATTAACCTTCTGCCCGACGCAGCCGACCGGCCCATACTTAATAAGTTTTCGACCGATGAGATTCCGGTGCTCAGGATGGGGGTTACGGCCAACATGTCGCCCACGGCCCTGTATGACCTTATCAATAATAACATCAAGCCGCAACTCTCGAACGTATCGGGTGTGGGTCAGGTAAACATTATTGGTGGCAACGAGCGTGAAATTCAGGTGAACGTCAACTCTGAAAAACTGCGGGGCTACGGTGTGTCTATTGGCCAGGTATCGCAGGCTATCAACGCAGCCAATGCCAGCTACCCTGCGGGTCAGTTGGAAACGCGGGCGTCGCAGTATTCGATCCGGTTCGATGCCTCGGTGCAGACCGTCAATCGACTACGTGACCTGATCATTGCCCGCCGGACGGATGGCAGCCAAGTGCTGTTACGCGACGTGGCCGAAGTGGTTGATGCCAGCACCAAGCCCACGGCCATCAACCACATCAATGCGCGGCCGTCCATTGGCTTGCAGATTCAAAAGCAGTCTGATGCTAATGCCGTATCGGTTAGTCAGCAGGCACAGGTCAAAATTACCCAGTTGGAAAAGCAGTATAGCAATGTAGGCCTGAAATTCAACGTAGCGTCCGACCAGTCGGTCTATACGCTGGCCTCGGCCAATGCGGTTGTGTTCGACATGGGACTGGCCATTCTAATTGTATCGGTCGTGATGCTGTTGTTTCTGCACAGCTTTCGGTCAGCGATGTTCGTGCTGGTGGCCTTGCCCTCATCCATGATTCCGACGTTTGCCCTGATGTATGTGATGGGTTTCTCGCTGAACCTGATGACGCTGATGGCCTTATCGCTGGTAGTGGGTATCCTGGTCGATGACTCAATTGTGGTGTTGGAAAACATTAACCGACACCTAGAAATGGGTAAAAACAAACGGCAGGCCGCGCTGGATGGCCGGAGTGAAATTGGCTTTACGGCCCTGGCCATTACCCTGGTCGATGTAGTGGTATTCATACCCCTGGCTATGACCGGCGGACTCATCGGAAACATACTGCGCGAGTTCGCGCTGGTTGTGGTATTCTCGACGCTGATGAGCTTACTGGTATCGTTTACCCTAACTCCGCTGCTGGCTTCCCGCTTCGGCAAAATCGAAGTATTAAATCCAAAATCGCTGTGGGGTAGCCTGAACCTTGGGTTTGAACGTTTCTTGGATCGCCTGACCAATGCCTACGGACGCATTCTGGTTTGGGTATTAGGCCACAAACGCTACGTCTTTCTGTCGGTGATTGCCATGCTGGTTGGGTCGATTTACCTGATTCCGGCGGGTTTCATTGGCGCGGCTTTTATGCCGCAGAGTGATATGGGCGAGATGAGTGTGCAGATTGAACTGGCTCCTACGGCATCCATCTACCAGACCAACGCGGTAGCGCAGCGGGCCGAACAGATCATCATGAAGCATCCGGAGGTGACCAACGTATTCAGCAACATCGGCTACAGCAGCACCGGGTTGGGCACATCTGCCAACAGTAACCTGGCCGACCTGAACGTGAAACTGATTGACAAAACGCAGCGAAAGTTCTCGACTGAAGGGTTTGGGCAGATGCTGAAGAACGAAGTAAGTCAGATTCCCGGCGTGCGGGTGACGGTTAGCCCGGTTGGCATTGTCGGTGCCTCACAGGCTCCCATCATGATTGCGGTAAAAGGCACTAACCTGGCCGATATTCGAAAGGCGGCTGCGCTGGTTAAACAGGTGACAACCTCGGTACCAGGCACGCAGGACGTAAAATATTCAGTGAAAGACCCCAAGCCGGAAGTAACGGTTAATCTGAACCGGGACCGGATGGCACAGTTAGGCATCAATGCCTCTGAAGTGGGTATGGCCCTACAAAACGCCTTCCGGGGTAACGATCAGTCTAAGTTTAAGCAAAATGGTAATGAATACGACATTCTGGTTAGCCTCGACCGGTTCGACCGTACGCAGGCATCCGATGTGGCTCGCCTGACCTTCGTTAATAGCCAGGGTAAAACCTTTGAACTATCGCAGTTTGCTACCGTCCAGGAGCAGGTGGGCGAAAGCGTGCTGGAACGTATTGACCGGCTGTCGTCCATCACCATCAACGCTCAGGTTATCGGCCGGCCGGTAGGTACAGTGGGTGCCGACATTCAGGCGAAAATGGGTAAAGAGAAACTACCGGAAGGTGTGTCCATCCAGTACCTGGGTCAGTTACAGCAGCAGTCAGACGCGTTCGGTAGTCTGGCGCTGGCATTAGGGATTGCCATCCTGCTCGTGTATTTCATCATGGTGGCACTCTACGAAAGCGTCGTATATCCATTCGTGGTGTTATTCTCCATACCGGTTGCGCTGATCGGTGCCCTGCTGGCGCTGGCCCTCACCATGGAAAGCCTCACTGTTTTTGCCATTGTTGGTATGATCATGCTGTTGGGTCTGGTTGCCAAAAACGCCATTCTGATCGTTGACTTTGCCAACCAGTTAAAAGCAGAAGGCCACGAGGTAGTCCATGCGTTGATCGAAGCGGGTAAAGAACGCCTTCGCCCCATTCTGATGACGACGCTGGCGATGATTTTGGGAATGTTACCCATTGCCTTAGCCAGTGGAGCCAGTGCCGAAACAAAGAACGGGATGGCCTGGGTCATCATCGGCGGGTTAAGCTCATCGCTGCTACTGACCCTGTTGGTAGTACCCTCGATGTACCTGGTCGTTGACCGGCTTATTGCCCGCTTAACGAAGAAAAAGGTTTTACCCCAAAAACCACAGGAGCTGGCAGTTGCTGAAGCGATAAGCTAGCGGATTTTAGACGCCGTATTGCTGAAGCAGAGCTCTGTGACCTAAGCTCTTCAATAGAATTTTATCCACACCTTACATTCATACCAAAATGAGTGAGGCCTGCTGACAGCAGGCCTCACTCATTTTGGTATGAATCTTATCAAAAAGCCGGATGGTATGTAATAGGTATAAATTGGCCGACTTATTGAAACAGCAAGGGAACGAACTGACGCAGGTTGTTTCGCCAGGCCAAAAATGAGTGGCCGCCTGGCACTTCGGTGTACTGGTACTTAATACCATTTTTATCGAAGAGCGCCATCATATTCTTGTTATTTTGGTAAGCAATATCCGTCGGGCCTCCCTGAGCAATCCAAAAATGCTTCCACCGGTTGATTTGCGGGCTTTTAAGCACCGAAGCATACTTTGTTTCCAGTTCCGATAAAACCGGAGGGAAATAGCCGGTACTCAGGGCTACTACGTTACTGAATAAGTCAGGGTGCCAAAGGGCAATATTTAACGTCTGAATACCACCCATCGATAAGCCCGCAATGGCCCGCCCATCCTGCCCGGCTGACACGCGAAAGTGTTTTTCCACGTATGGGATAATATCCTCCAAAAAGTCCTGAGCAAAGGGGTCCTGCTGGGGGCCGGCTCCCATGGCTAAACCGGGTTTAGGCGTGTGGCCGGCGGGCATAACTACAATCATGGGCTTCATCTTACCCTCGGCTAATAAGTTATCTAAAATGAAATTTGCCTGCCCTACCGTTGTCCAGGACGCGTCGTTATCTCCACCGCCATGCAGCAGATAAAGGACCGGCAACTTTTCTTTCATCGTTGCGTAGCCCGGTGGTGTGTACACATGCATCCGACGCGTTATTCCCAACGACTTAGATGGATACCACACTAGCTCTACCGCTCCGTGAGGGACGTTTTTAATGGCTGAATAATCAGTTTCTCTTCCCGGCAGCCTGAACAGGTTCGATACCCCATTTTGTGATTCTTTGAACTGAGAATTTTTAGGGTCGAACGTTTTAACGCCATCTACATTTAAATCATACGTATAGACATCAGGGGTAAGCGGGCCTAGCAATACCGACCAGACACCGGTTGGTTCTTTCACCAGCTTCTGGCTCGGGAAGCCCCCTGGGAAATCACCGGAGACGGTGACATCAGACGCTTTGGGAGCGTAAATACGAAGTTGTACCCGTCCATCAGGCAAAAACCGGGGCGAGGTTAGCGTATCATTCGGGGTGCGGGTAAGCTGACCCGGCTGTGCCAGTCCTACCTGTGAAAAGGCCAGAAAACACAACAGGATAACACGTGCTATGCATTGATAGCGTAGTGATTGGGGACGCATGAGCTAATTGGTTCTAAAAGAGTTAATTGAATCGAATCACATCGTAGAAGGTTTCACGCTTATAATCCCAGCATCTTTACCGCGTTTTCTTTCAAAATCAGGGGCTTAACCTCCTCTTTAAATCCGGCTCCCTCGAAATCTTTTAGCCATCGCTCCGGCGTAATCAAGGGAAAATCCGTACCAAAAAGTATTCTGTGCTTTAACTGGGTATTAGCATACTGCACCAGTTGGGGTGGGAAATACTTTGGTGACCAGCCCGACAGATCGATATAAACATTGGGTTTATGTATGGCTACCGAGAGTGCTTCGTCCTGCCAGGGCCACGAGGGGTGAGCGATGATGATGGGGGCGTCGGGAAAGTCAATCGCTACGTCGTCTAAATGGATGGGGTTTGAGTATTCAAGCCGCAAGCCGCCCCCACCCCGAACGCCCGACCCAAACCCCGAATGGCCGGAATGGAATAGCATCGGCAGTCCAGCCCCGGCAATCACTTCGTAGAGGTGATAGGCCATGCGGTCGTTGGGGTAAAATCCCTGTACGGTCGGGTGAAACTTAAAGCCTTTTACGCCATAGTCCTCAATCAGCCGTTTGGCTTCGCGGGCACCCATTCGCCCTTTGTGAGGGTCGATGCTGGCGAAGGCAATCATTACGTCGGGGTGTTCAAGAGCAGCTTCGGCTACTTCTTCGTTAGGAATCCGTCGTTTGCCGGTCTCATGTTCCGAGTCGATGGTAAACATGACAAACGCCATATGCTGTTCCCGGTAATAGGCGACTGTCTCCTGAATGGTAGGCCGGTGCCCCGACTTAAAGTATTTGGCAAAAGCCTCGTCGAACTCAGGCCGGTAGTCGTCATGCGGTTGTCGGCACGACACTTCAGCGTGAGTATGTACGTCGATAGCGACAATATTTTCAATATCAATCATGGCTCGATGATTTTGATGTCATTCTCCTGCCTAGTCTACAAAACCGGCTTTAGGCTTTACGCCCGTTTTTACCCAGGCCCGTAAGG
>JAQBNX010000870.1 GCA_028288385.1 Spirosoma sp. | reverse complement strand
CTGGTCACCCGACGGAAAGCAGGTGGCCTTTGTTTCCGACCGAAATGGCAATATGGACTTGTGGGTGCGCGAGCTGGCCACCGGAACCGAACGTTGCGTGGTTGATTTACCCGACGATCTCAATTTTCCGACCTGGTCGCCCGATGGGACGAAGATCGCCTTTTACCAGGGTGACGCCCGGAATGCCTGGGGCCGGGGCACGCTCCAAACCGTCGATGTTCAATCCGAAATAGTGGCCCAACACCATGAGTCGCTGTTTGTGCCCAGTCAGCCAACCTGGTCACCCGATGGCAAAACGATAGCGATGTCTTCCTTACAGGTGTATTCATCGCGCTACCAGGAAGGCGTGAGCGACTGTTTCCATCTCTTTATCCATTATCGACAAAGTAAATGTACACGAGCTTAATTGCACTAAAGTCAAAATTTAGGGTTTAATTTGGTCAGTTGTTAGACAACCGGATTGAAATAGGCGAGCGAATAAATTAGATTTAAGTCTGCAATAATTGTAACGAAATAAAGAGGTATTTTTTAGAAAAATCAAAATTATTCATTCAAATTTGTGCCATGAATACACGTAGCCAATATATACCCAAGCGCTCGTTCTTTTTCTGGCAGACGATAGGGGTTGGTATTGACTAAGTAAAACATAAGTTTGCGTCAAAATCCCTCTTTCGTCACTAGTCGAAAGGGGGATTTTGTTTTTTCCAGATTTAAAAATTATAATTAAACGATGCTGTAGCTCAGTTGGTTAGAGCTTCTCACTTTTAATGAGAAGGCCCTGGGTTCGAGTCCCAGCAGCATCACTTTGGAACTGTTACCAAGATGGTCAAGGTGCTGGTCTGAAAAACCAGTTATGTCAGTTCGAGTCTGACCGGTTCCACACATATATTCGGTATAGTAGTCGTCCGGGGTTTTCTGAGTTTCTTGCCATGGTCGCTTAAATTGCCCTAATTTTAGGTTTCAATTTTTGGCCATTTTAAGACTCATGTACAAGATACAACTGCACACACTTATTTTGTGCTGTTTAATGCTCCTGAGTGCTGTATCGATTAGCAGGGCATCGGCCTCAGAAACCCTCTTCTTTATCGTAAAAAAAACCGATTGGCTTACTTACGCCAACTCGTTAGCTTTTTCTCCCCCATCGTTAAAAAAGGACGGCTTCCTTTCGCTGGTAACTCCAGAACAGGTAGTCCCCATGGCGCAGAAGTTGTTTCAGGGACAGGACGACTTACTCTTACTCAAACTCCACATATCGGCTGTTGACCCCCATTTGAAGTGGGAAACCGTGCCCGGCAGCGAACACTCTTTCCCGCATTATTACGGTGACCTTCCGCGCCAATTCGTCAGGAAAATATACCCGTTTCAGCCGCAGCAGGATGGAAAATATGTTTTTCCTGCCGATCCACTCCTGAAGCGGATAACCACCCGGCTTGTTCCTAAAGGCCTAGTGAACACATTTCTTAGCTACCAGGACTGGCAGCAAACCCGCCGGTTTCATCGGCTTCAGGTCAATAACTTCCTGCGCCCTAAAGTGCAGTTACAATGGTGGTATTTCGATTTTTTCTTTGAGGATGGCAGTTCGGCTGTTTTGGCATTTATTCCTCAACTCTGGTGGGATGAAACCGAAATTACAACCGAAAAAAAAGCTCGTTTCACTTTGTCACTAAAAACAAAACAGGGCTTAGTCAAACGCTTCTCGACGGTGGTTCCACAGGCAGAAATTATAACCACTGCCGACCATCTGGAAATTCCATCTCACCTTGTCATCCGCTCCATTGGGTCCGGCGACCAGAGGCAGTACACAATCCAGGTAAGTTTTCCTGAAATAGACGGCGTTTTCAAAATCGGGCCTACGCAGCCTCCCTTTGCTCCTTTTCCGGGTGGTGTCATGCCGGGCATTCTCCAGACGGTGCTTAGTGGCGCTCCCTGGGGTGCTCCCAGCTTTAGCTACGTATCGCAGATTCCCAACAGCCGCGTTTCTGGATCGCTGGCCTGGGGTAACTATCAAGCGCTGCTCGACGGGCAGGCCTATCATGAGCAGGGACGCCTGGACGATACGCCCGAGCGGCAGGGCAGTAACTGGGCCTGGTATCACTTTGCCGGAGCAGGCTGGAATATTTTTGGAACCCCTGGCAGCTATATTTATTTACAACACGGGGACCGGATTGTGCGGTCGGGCTTTCATTTGATTTCGGCCAATTATACGCTGCAAAATCGGACATACGATAGTCCCGACCACGCCCGGATTATGACGGGTGGCGAGATTAACTTTCAACACGAGGACCTCAGTTTTCGGCTTACGCTACGTCCTTCCTCGGCTAAAACGCTGGTTTGCTTTCCCTCCCCTAACCCTAACCAGGTCTGGGGCACGGTTGAAGGAAATGCGCTGCTCACTATTTCAGAAGGAACTACGACAAAAACTTTTGAAGGCCGTATGTTTCTGGAAACCTGCTCCTGGGAAGTTGGCCTCGTAAAGAAACAGCCGACTATGCAACGTAGTCAATCAGTCCCTGTCTTTAAGTGAGGCTTATCTAACTGCGATCCGCGGCTAGGCTAACAGCGGGTATTTTCTGAAATCACCTTACTTAAGGGAGTGTCGGGGTGTATTCGCCGTATTACGGCCGCGACACTTTATTCAATAGATTTTATTAACATCCATATAAAAAGGCCCGCCAGCTATTTAAATTAATAGACTGAAATCAGTGAATTTTGTAAACGGTACCATACGTGAACATCCTAACTATTCCTTTATATGAAATTTTCTACGAACAGTTGTAGTAGGCAATCAGTAGTTGGTTCGCTGTTGAGAAGGCTAAGACTGAGTTCTTTGCTGTCTATCGTCTATGCACTTTCCGCGGTAGCCGGACCGTTACCTAATCCATTGATTCGGGCAGCAATAGTTGGCCAATTGGTGTCAGCCGAAGGCCGTGAATTGAAGCTCAGCACAATAAAAGGTCTCGGGCTTAACAAACATGACCTAACGACGGTCGATCAGACGATAAGTGGGCGCGTAACAGACGTAGCAACGGGTGGTGGTCTTCCCGGTGTCAGTGTAGTGGTTAAGGGAACGAGCCGGGGCACCACCACGGATAGCGATGGCAATTACCGCGTTACCGTACCGGAACAGAATGTGGGCAGTTCGCTAACCCTCGTCTTCTCA
>JAQBNX010000190.1 GCA_028288385.1 Spirosoma sp. | reverse complement strand
GTTTAGCTAAGCTGACAAACCTCCAGCAGCGTGTTATTGCAGCCGTGGCGGGGGTTCCGGTTATTATTTTTATGATCTGGTATGCCGACTGGACGTTTGCCCTGCTGTTTACGCTGGTGAGTGCGCTTACGCAGCGTGAGTTCTACCGGTTGCTCGGCCTCGATGGATTTGAGCCCCTAACGGCCTACGGTACGTTAGTGGGCTGTATGGTTTGCGTGCTGGCCTACCTCGCCGAAAAAGGCGTTATCGGTACCGAGGCTTACTTTCTGATCTGTCCGGCTTCATCCATGGTTTTTCTGATTAAGCTTTATAAAAAACGCGATAGGAAACCGTTTACCAACATCGGCTTCACCTTTCTCGGAATCATCTACGTGGCCATGCCGTTTGCCTTGCTCATTATTCTGGCCTTGCGGGGTGGGAGCTATCATCCAGCCATCATCATCGGATGTCTGCTGCTGCTATGGGCCAGCGATATTGGGGCTTATTTTGCTGGTACGTACTTCGGTCGCCGGAAGTTGTTTGAGCGGGTGTCGCCCAAGAAATCATGGGAAGGTTCGGTTGGGGGAGCAATTGCCGCCGGATTAGTGGCGCTGGCGCTAGCCTTCTACGCACCTGAACTCAGGCCCTGGCAGTGGTACTGCGTGGGTGGTATTATTGTCGTAACCGGTACGTATGGCGACCTGGTCGAGTCGCTGTTCAAGCGTAGCATTGCCATTAAGGACTCTGGAACCAGCATTCCGGGGCATGGCGGCTTCCTGGACCGCTTTGATGGATTGTTGCTGGCTGCTCCGTTCATCATAACGTTTCTTAAATTATTTGCCTGAGTATAGGCGGACACTAAATCATTTGTTATTTTGTATGAGTTACGTAGGCAATGGCGGGTTGGGACGCTGATTAATGCACGACACCCGATAATGGATTTGCCATTCGTAATCCATTAGGCGAAGTTCATCACAAGCATGAGGCAATCGTTAAAATACATACTCCTGGCAATGTGCTTGCTGCTGCTTACGGGCGTTGTTACCGATACGTATGCGCAGGGGCAGGAGCGGCAAATAACGTTTACGGGGTTTCTGACGAGTGGTAAAACCAATGAGCCGTTGCCCGGTGCATACATTTATATTCCCAAAGCCGGAAAGGGCGTTTTGTCGGCTTCGAATGGGTATTTTGCGTTGCCCGTTTTTCCCGGCGACAGTATTATCTTCAGCTATGTCGGCTTCAAAACGCAGTACCATATTATTCCGCGCCGGCTTACCGACCTGACTTACTCAGCCGTGGTGGCTTTGCAGGAAGATGTTAAAACACTGGCTGAAGTAAAGGTTTATCCGTATGCAACAGAGGAATTGTTTAAAGAAGCGTTCGTGAATCTGAAACTCCCCGATCAGATGGAGCGTGACAATCTGGCTCGTAACACCGATCCGGCCGCCATTATGCGCATGGCCGCGACGATGCCGATGGGAGCCTTGGCTAACCACCAGAATTTTGTGAACCAGCAGTTTTTTGGGCGCGAGTCTATCGTTGGCCGGAGTGCCACTCCGACGTTTGCCTTCACCAATCCCTTTGCCTGGGCCAACTTCATCCGGTCTGTGAAGCGTGGCGACCTAAAGTCGAAGGAGTGGCGCAGCGAATTCAACAAAGCGCCCCGTGAGAACATGACCCGGAAAGACATTCTGCAGGAAGCAAATTAATACTACAGCCGCAGCGCCATTGTCAGCTTATCGAAATACCGGCCATTTGATTTGATGGACCGTTCTTCGCGGCTAAAGGCGATAAATCCAACCGATTCATACAAGCGAATGGCCCGCTCGTTGGATGCTATCACCGTTAGGTTGATCTGCTCCATGTTTGGCAGGACACGGACGCGATCAATCACCGCCTGAATCAATGCCCGGCCAATACCCCTCCCGGCCGAATCTGCCGAAACGTACATGCGGAACAACAATCCTTTATGGCGTAGCTTCTCGCGGGTGTCACCGTTGCGGGCAAAACTTACCACGCCCTGCCAGCGGCCCGTGGTGGAGTCGACAGCGGCAATCGTGAAGCTGTCGGCGGTGCCCTTGGTGGGGAAACCGGCCCCAGCTTCATCGCTGACCGACAGCCGGAAGGCATCGGCGTGATCGCGAAGACCGGTCATCAGGAATGCCTGATACGGTAATAGATCCGCGTTGGTCAGGTCAATGAGTTGGTGGGCCATGTGTTGAGTTGCAGGTCAGTCCCGTCAAAAACGGCGTAGGTTTTAGCCGAAACCCACTCGCCAAGGTTAACGTAGCGGCTGGTTGCAGATACGGGCCGGTCGAGAGGCAGGTGGCGGTGCCCAAAAATGTAGTAGTCATGATGCTGCTTTGCTTCCACTTCCCGGCAGTAGTGCATGAGCCATTCCCGATCATCGCCCAGAAATTCTTCTTCCCCCTTTTCCAGATTGCTGATGCGGCTTCGTTGCGACCACTTCTGGGCCAGTCCTATCCCCACATCCGGATGTAGATACCGGAACAAGCGCCGGGCCAGTCCGCTTTCGAACAGGACTTTTAACCGTTTGTACACGAAATCGCCCGGCCCTAGGCCGTCACCATGACCAATCAGAAACTGCTTACTGCCGATGGTATACCGGCGTGGTTCTCGGTAAACCGGAATGCCCATTTCGTGCGTAAAATAATCCTTCATCCACATGTCGTGGTTGCCCGTGAAAATTACCACCCGCGTACCAGCGTCGGTTAGTTCGGCAAGTTTACCCTGTAATCGGATAAATCCCTTGGGAATGCTACGCTTGTACTCAAACCAAAAGTCGAAGATGTCGCCGACCAGAAAAATTACTTCTGCATCGGGACGAATGCCGTCGAGCCAGGCAACCACTGCCCGTTCGCGAAGACGGCTTTCCTCCGCTGTTGGTGTGCCGAGGTGAAAATCGGAAGCAAAATAAACGTTACGGCCGGGGGGTAAAGGAATTGTTTCTGTGTGAGACATGCATTACGTAGACAGCGGGCAAAATTACGTAGCGATTAGCACTCTCTGCTACGTCTGGCCTGAAGGTGAGGTGAATATCTGATTAGAAAATCAGGTCCAAGAAAAGCTTGACCCGACAGATGAAAACAAACTTGTCAGGCGCAAAACAACGGGGTGATTCCAATTGTAATTAAGAAAACGCTAATTTTGGGCTTTCTTAAAACGAGTTATGAAGATCAATCCACTTTTGTATACACTGCCTGTCCTATTGTTGTCATCATGCTTCAAGGGAGATAACGCAACAACCACCGATACGGCTAACGATGCAGCCGGTACGGGCAGCCTCTACATGGCCCGGGAAGTAGCGGGTGTGTGGCAACTTAGCACCGACCAGCGCTTCGGCTACGACGCCCCCTGTAACGTACTCAATGAAGGGCTGATTCAGAGCACATTCGATATAAAGGCGACTGAAGAAATGCAGACGCTCGATTATCAAAACGGCTGTCAGTTTAAGTGGTCGGGCGGTACGGCTAGTATCGCCTTTGGTGGTCCCAGACCGTATCCATCCATGTACCATGCCGAGTACATTTTCGACAAAAACTACCAGGGTGGCGCGGGCCAGGTGTCGGGTCAGTCTGGCGAAACAACTCAGAAATCATCATCT
>JAQBNX010000838.1 GCA_028288385.1 Spirosoma sp. | reverse complement strand
TTTTAGCTTCCTTAGGATTTTTCGTGTCAAAATAGAAATTGCCTAAATCAGTCAGCGTATATGCCAGGTCCGGCTCAAACTCCCTGGACTTCCTTTGTATGATCTTTTCATGAATGGTTTTGGCGCGTATATAGGAGGCCTCCGCGTCCTGATAACGCTTCAATTCGGAGTAATAAAATCCCATATCGGCCAGTGTATTA
This sequence comes from Spirosoma sp., assembly GCA_028288385.1. GTDB lineage: Bacteria > Bacteroidota > Bacteroidia > Cytophagales > Spirosomataceae > Spirosoma. The sequence goes on along the minus strand of JAQBNX010000838.1, from coordinate 5,037 downwards.
GCCAGGTTGGGTTCAAACAGATCAGGATACTTTGCCGCAAGTTTTTCCTGAATGGTTTTAGCCTGTACATAAGCCGTTTGGGCTTCCTGATAGCGTTTGGTATCAACATAGAAAAGCCCAACATCAGTTAGTGTTTGTGCCAGGTCAGACTCAAACTGGTCGGGGTTTTTCTGAGCGAGTTTTTCCCGAATGGTTTTAGCCCGTACATAAGCTGTTTCCGCTTCCTTATAGCGCTTCGCACTGGTGTAAAGATCACCCAGGTCGTTGAGCACCTGCGCTAAACCGGGTTCATACTGGTCAGGATTTTTCAGCGCGAGTTTTTCCCGAATGGTTCTAGCTTGTACATAAGCCGTTTCGGCGTCAGATAACCGATCAAGTCCATAATTGAGGGTACCCAGATTACCGAGGGTAGAGGCAAGAGCAGGTTCATATTGATCGGCATTCCTGCCGACGAGCCGATCCTGAATATTCTTGGCGCGGAGATACGTTTTTCCGGCTTCTCCAAAACGCCTTTTGTTGTAATAAAAAGCGCCTAGGTTATTGAGTGAAATGGCCAGGTCTGCCTCAAATTCATCGGGATACTTTTCAACGAGCTGCTCCCGTATCGTCTTGGCTTGAACAAACGCTTTTTCAGCTTCATCGTATTGTCTTTTTTTAGTGTACAGCGTGCCTAAACCATCCAGAGCGTGGGCCAGACCAGGCTCATACTGCTTTGCATTGGTTAGCGCAAGTTTTTGTTTGATAGCCCTGGCTTCCTGAAGGGAGGTTTCGGCTTCATCAATCCGGTTGTTGGCAATGTAATAGTATCCCAATTCGGTGTATATGTCTCCTTTAAGCGATGCTAGTGGATTGAGGCACAGCGCTTTTTGGTACCAACGCTCCGGCTCCAGAGGACGGTTTTGCTGTTGTAAAAAATTGGCATAATTGAATAGGTTTTCAGCCTGCGTCGTATCGGCCATGATCGCTTCTTCATACCAGCGGGCAGACTGGGTCATCTCATACTGACTGCGGTAGATGTTGGCTTTCAACAGACACTTACTGATGTATACTGCCCGCTCCCGGAGGACTTCACTCTGCTCTTTCCCGGCAACGTTTTTGAGTTGACCCCGCTGTAATTGTAGTTGCTCGTCGGACAGAGCCGCTAAAGCCTGCTTAAACTGGCCTTCTTTGTATAGTGAGAAGGCTCGCTGATAACTGCTGTCTATCTCGGTTTGATGCGCAAAAACCCGGGCCATTGCCTGTGCTTCACTTAACCGCTTGTCCCGTTCGCTCAGGGCCAGCTCATAGCGGTTTTTTATTTTGGCCAAACTGTCACGCAGTTGAATAATTTCCTGATTTTGATCGGTTGAATTGCCAATAGGTTGGCTTATCCTGCTCTTTTGCCAAGCTAGTTCTTTGTTGGTTAAACTGTCAAGTAACTGCTTGTTCGCTCGTTTTTGCTGTTCCAGCAGCTTTAGCAACTCCTGACTGTTGTCCTGTTGCCGGGCCGAATCCTGACCAGCCAGTTTATTGAGAAAGCGCTGATTTGCCTGCTGCTGTTGGCCCAGGATCCGTTCTGACTCGTAAACTCTCCCGGGTTGTTGAACAGGTCCTCTGGACATACTATCGAGAAGTTGTTGGTTTTCCAATCGCTGCTTTTCCAGAAGCTTTTGCAATTCTTCAACTTTGCTTTTAAGCAAGGCAGGTTCTTTATACAGGCTATCCAGTGACAGTTGGTATTCTTTCTGCTGTCGTTCCAGGCGTTTTTCCAGTTCACCAACCTTTCTTTGCTGCTGGTCTGTTGTTTTAGATTGGTTAGTAATGAGTTTCAATTCCTCAAGTTGTTGCCGTTCCAATACTTTCATCTTTTCAATATCGCCTTTCAACAACGTTAGTCCTTTGTCCACGGCAACTCCCGTAATTTCGGTGTAGTAGCTGCGCCTTGCTTTTTCAATTTCTTTGGCCTCAGCCACAAGTAGTTTAAACTGGAAATCAGACGGGTCAGCTAACTGACGGAGGGTATAGGTATAGACCTCTGTGTGATTGACAATATCATAATTGGGAGTGCCCAACTTTATCTGAACCGTCATACCGGGGCACTTGCTCAGGGGATACCGGAATACGCCGTTCGCATCGGTAAAGGGCCCCTGATTACCATCAATCACAACGGGCACCCTGCTCAGGCCTCTGCCTTTAGGCGTATAAAACGTTACCTCTCCTTTATATTCCTGTTGTGGACAACGAACCTGCGCCCGCACAAACACGGGCAGGCCAATTAAAACAAGTACAGTAACGAATGTTTTCATGACTAGAGAGGAAGGGATAAAGACGTTTCTACACGGGGTGTGGCATGCACGGATGCTTCGTGCTGGTTTTTACGGGCTGTTACCAGGATGCTGGTTTCCTGCTGATATTTTACCGGCAACGTAATGACAAAGCGCCCTAAGCTATCGGTTTGCCTGACGGGAAAATTCTCCGCCCAGACGCTGGCTTTAGGAATCGGCTGGCCTTTGGCATCATAGACGGTGCCCCGGATGCAGCACAAATCTTCGTGAGGTACTAAGGAAAGGGTTGCTTCCGTTTCGGAAAGCATCAGCGTATCGACAAAAGTACCATTGCTGAACGACTGATCAGGGCTGTCGATCAGTTCGACTCGTACTGGTTGTTGCTGAAAACGAGCCGGAATATCAGTAATAACGACCCGACCAGTAGGATCAGCTGTTTCATCGCGGGACGTATTACCTAACAGCAGCCGTAATTTAGGGTTGCTCTTGGCCGGAGCCTGTCCCTGTGCGGTACGTAAATGAATGACGTAATCGAAACTCTGATGGGTACGAAAGTATTGAAAACTACCACTCAACAAAACGATACTACCCAGAATAATGGCCAGACGGGTGTAGCGATTGTATTGGCTTCGGCGCTCGGCGTTACGTAATTCCTCACCGGCTGGTAATTTCCACTGGGTGGATAGCTCATCGGGTGCTGAGAAATACCATTGATTGCGACTGATTTCTTCCAGTTCCGTATCGATTCCCCCACGAACGGTTTCAATCGTTGTCGTTTCTGTTACCTGGAGTTCCAGCCGGGCACGCTCTAGTGCTTCTCCCAACGTCGTTCCGCCGATTAAGGCGCGGTAGAAAGCGATTGAAAATTGGGTAGCGACTGTATCATTGACCGGTGTACTGGTGGCAATAATTGCCGCTTTGCTGTTTTTATCGCGCAGCAATCGAATGTGCTCAAGCGTGGAGCAGCCATTTAAAAATATTAACCTGAGCTGCGGGCAACGGGCCAGTAATTGAGCCACTCCCACGGCTCTGGCCAATGAATCTTCCAGATGAAGGGCTGAAGAACCCGCATGACCACTATAATGAAACAGGCATAAAGAGTCCTGATAGATGAGGATTTTGCTGGCTACTGATTCCGTGGTAGCAAACGAATCCCGAATTTTTTGAAAGTGTTGCTGACTACTTAAAGGATCCAGCAACCGATCAATAGTGTCGTCTTCATTACGTAATTCATGCAGCGGACGATCCCGATTGTTGGCAAAGCAGAACAGTAAGGTTTTCATCGCAGGAAGGGTACTGTGTATGATATGGTGACAAGTTTAGCAATAGCTTGCCCGGCACTATGTTAAAGCTAACTAAAAGTCTGTTAAACAGCTCGTTTACTCAGTTAATTTTTGGGCTTGCGTTGAGTAACAGCACCGAATCAGGCGCTTTACGGAAAATGATTGGGGACGTTAAACTGCCTGAGCGCAACGCAGAAATAGCCAGGCGTTGAATTCACTACCGCTCGGGCCTTTAGGATGGTAGGGTGTGAATAAGCCAGATAGGAGCAGAGCCGCGCCCATGCACCAAAGGCGTTGGTTTTCAGTCGCTTTCTCAGTATGTTTGCTTTAACCCTCCTCTTTAACCATGACTACTCCTGATTCTACTGCACCAGTCACCTTAACCCATAAACCGAAGTTACACGCATTGCTGGTGGGTGTTGGAGCCTATGAGCGGGTTCGACCACTACGTGGACCCGTTGGTGATGCACGCGCCCTAATGCAGTACCTACAGCGGCTGGACGATTTCGATCCACATCTTCTCCTGCTCGCCGATCAGGAAGCTAGTAAGCCAGCGGTAATTGCGGGTTTTCAAACGCATCTGTCGCAGGCCCAACCAGCCGATACGGTGCTTTTTTACTTCGCCGGACACGGCGCTCAGGAAGCGGCTGACCCCGCCCTCTGGCCCACGGAAAGCGATGGAAAGCTTGAATGCATTGTTTGTCATGATGCCGGGACAACCAGTTCATGGGATTTTTTGCTGGCCGATAAAGAACTCCGTTTCCTGATTGGTCAGGTCAGCGCAACCGGCGCGCATGTCGTGACGATTTTTGATTGCTGCCACTCCGGCGACAATACCCGGGCTGCCGGCTTGCTAGGCGAACTGCTAGCTGGTCAGGATGTGCGCGAACGGCGGCTGACGCAGTCTCATCCGCGCCGACCGTACGAAGGATTTTTCTTTCATGAGGTTCTGCCCCTTAGTCAGTTGCAGCAGCAAGGGCCATCGGCGGCTCTACCCATAGGTCCTCACATACAAATGGCCGCGTGCGAATCCGATGAATCGGCTGTTGAAGCGGGTGGCGAGGGAATTTTTACCAAAAACCTGCTGGCCGTACTCGAAGCCGCTCACGGGCAGGTGTCATACCGGGATTTACATAATCGGGTTCGGCAGTACATGCGCTTTGGCTATGAGCAGCGCCCGCGTGTATACGTTCCTGACCAGTCAGATTACGTTGAACAAACGGGCCTGTTAAGCCAGGGCTTTCTGAATCAACCCATCGACGAAAGTACCTTATCCGCATCGGTTACCTACAATGCTCAGGAAGGCTGGCTGCTCGATGTTGGGGCGATACATGGGGTTGGGCAGTCGGACCAAACCATTTATCTGCACGATGGCGCAAATCATATGACGGACCCGGTCCGGATTGGCCGGATTGGAGCAGACTATACGGTGCTGAGCCTGGCGGATGATGTTAAGGCTGTTTTGTCTAAAGCGGTTGTGTACCGGGCAA
>JAQBNX010000165.1 GCA_028288385.1 Spirosoma sp. | reverse complement strand
TGAAATCCAGTCTTTAATCAGGTCAGCCCCAGTAGCGAACGCAACCTTCTGTTGCGCCAGCGTTTGCAGGGTAGTTTGCAGCATTGTATGCGGGTGAGCGTGTGCCATGTTTGCTTGGTTCGTTGAGTCAATGACGTTGGTATATGTATCGCAAACCACCCATGCAGGCTAATGTTTTATGAGTTCTGAAGCAACTGAGCTTGTGAAAACAGGGAAGTTTACGAAATGCCCATTTGATATATTTCATTGCCTCAGTTTATTATAATATAAAAATTGAATATAATTGCATTATTATATAATAGTTGTGTTATATGGTTCTTTATAAACGCTTTTCCGGATTACCTCATCAACGTCATGACCAAACAGGATAAAATACGAACCGCCCGCCTTTTTATACTACACGAATTTGTTCGGGATTATTTTACCAAGTCGGATTGGATTAAAATCGGCTACCTGACAGACAACCTTGAACTCATTGAAGATCATCCCCGGTTGTTGCGCAGTCTGGATTTCGACGATGACGACTACGAGGGTAACAGCCTGCAGGTATTATCGAAGCTGATTAGCGAGAGCAATAGTAACCTGCTTGAAATCGAGCGGTTTGTCGAAGCGAAGAAAGCAAATCCAATTAAGCCAATCCGGGAGTTCATATCGACGGTACAGGCCCGGCAGCCCGAACGCGTCGTTACGTTTGCACCCGACGTATTTCGGGTGCCCGACAAGCCGGTCGAAACAAATGTTCTGTCGGTAATGATGCCATTTGAAAGCAAGTTTTCGGGTACGTATGCATCCATTCGGGCCGTGTGCGCCAAACTGCGCATCGAGTGCCGCCGGGCCGACGACATTTGGGATAATAGCATTCTGATTCAGGACGTGTTCGAGTTAATTTTTACCTCCCGCGCCGTTGTCACCGATTTCACAGACCGTAATCCAAATGTCTTTTACGAAACCGGCGTTGCCCATACGCTTGGTAAACTCGTTATCCCCATTACCCAGTCGGTGGGCGATATTCCCTTTGATTTGCGCCATCACCGTGCACTGACTTACCTGCCCAATTCGGAGGGACTAGCAAAACTGGAGATTGACCTGGAGAAAAAGCTAATGAAGGTATTTGCGTAGCTACCCATTTTGCTTACTGTTCTATCGGCGCTCCAGCAGCACTTGATTTCCTCGATAGCTCTCCAGCGGGTATGATTCTGGTTACTATTTCAAAGTACTGGACCTAGTAAGTACCCCTTGAACACGTACGCTGGAACGACTAAATCTTTGGCTCTCCCTTTAACAACCTAAAAAATTGTGGCTGGCTGGGATGCTGATATTTGTCTTAATCTCCTGCGCGATTCGCTGGTGGATGTACCGGAAAAACGGTATTATTATCGTGTGAATCAGCCTGCTACAGACCTTAAATATCAAATCGAACGCATTTTACGCTGGGAGCCAGCAGAATACTGGCGGCTGAAGGACTTTGAAGTGTTGAGTAATCAGATCATGGCGCATACCAATCAGTGGGTAGAAGCGCCTGATCTGCAGCAGTTTTGGCGGTCGTCGGCCCACGCCACGCCGGCTTTGCTGGATGCCCTGGCGCGCTTCGCTGATTATGCCGATTGGGATGACTTCTGCGACCGAAATCGGGTCGGCGAAATGATCCCCACCGAGCCCGATTACTTTCACGCGCCCTTGTGGGCAATTACCGCCCCTTGGATGGGCTGGATTCTGTGGCTGTCGGTGCTGGCGTCGGTCCTTGTGGGCGTATTACTGGTTTGGAAACGTTAAACGTTTCGACCCGACCCTTCGTTATTATCGCATACATTGGTACGAAAACACAACTCAATCCTAAACGACCGAATGGTACGTTTCACTCTCGCGCTAAGCCTGCTGTTTATGGCCTCCTTAGCGTTCGCGCAGCCTGCTGCCAAAAAAACCAGTCCGCCAAAATCCGCCACTTCATCCGGCTCAGCACTCACTCGCCCCATTCCGCCCGACCCCGACGTAAAAGTGGGCAAGCTGCCTAACGGGCTGACGTATTACATCCGTAAGAATGTTGAGCCAAAGAACCGCGCCGAGCTGAGGCTCGTGATTCGGGCGGGGTCAGTGCTGGAAACCGATGAGCAGCAGGGTCTGGCGCACTTTATGGAGCACATGGAGTTCAATGGCACTAAAAACTTCCCTAAAAACGAACTCGTCAATTTTCTGCAATCGGCGGGTGTGCGCTTCGGGGCCGACCTGAATGCTTACACGGGTTTTGACGAGACGGTCTATCAACTGCCCGTTCCAACCGACTCGGCGCGGCTGTTTGAGCGGTCGTTCCAGATTCTGGAAGACTGGGCGCACAATGCCACCATCGACCCGGCCGAGATTGAGAAGGAGCGGGGCGTAGTGCTCGAAGAACGACGGCTGGGCCGCGGAGCGGGTCAGCGGATGCGCGACAAGTATTTTCCTGTGCTGCTGAACAACTCCCGCTATGCCAGCCGGCTGCCCATTGGGACCGAAGATGTCCTGAAAACGTTTAAGCCCGAGACACTGCGGCAGTTTTACAAAGACTGGTATCGCCCCGATCTGATGGCCGTGATTGCCGTGGGCGACTTTAACGTGAAGGACGTAGAGGCCATTATCCGGCAGAAATTTGGGCAGATTCCGGCCGTAAAATCAGCCAAACCACGTACCGAATATGACATACCAGCGCATAAGGATACAAAAGTGATGATTGTCACCGATCCTGAGCAGCCCAACACGGTGGTGCAGGTGATTTACAAACGCCCCGAAATAAAAGAACGTACCCTGAACGACCTGCGTGAGAGCATCAAACGGGGGCTGTTTAACACCATGCTTGGCAACCGGATTCAGGAACTGACGCAGCAGGCAAACCCACCTTTTTTAGGCGGCTATAGCAACTACAGCGATTTTCTGGGCAATCTGGATGCCTTTACGTCCATTGCCGTTGCTAAAGAAGGAAATGTGGAGCGGGCCATTCGGGCCGTGCTGGACGAGAATGCCAGGGTGAAACAGTTTGGCTTTACACCCACCGAACTGGCCCGGGCTAAGCAGGAGTTTTACACGAACGTAGAGCAGGCCTACAGTGAGCGGGACAAAACCCGGTCGGCAAATTTTGTGAACGAATACGTACAGAATTTTACCGATCAGGAGCCCTATACCAGCATCGATTTCTATTTTGATTTTCTAAAAAAACAGCAGGCGGGCATTACGCTGGCAGAGGTAAACGCCCTGGTAGATCAGTTTATCCGTAATGAGAACCGGGCGGTAATCGTGATGGCTCCCGAGAAAGAGAAAAATAAACTACCAACCGTTGAGCAGATCATTGGCTACGTCGATGCTGCGGGGAAAGGCCTGACCGCCTACGAAGACAAAACTCTCGATGCGCCTTTAGTAGCAACGCCCCCCACGCCCTCGCCCGTAGCGAATGTGCGGGAGATCAAAGAAATCGGCGTAACGGAATGGACCCTCCGCAACGGCGTTCGCGTGGTGCTGAAACCAACAAATTTCAAGAACGATCAGATCCTGTTTTCGGGTAGCAGTTTCGGCGGTACGTCGCTCTATGACCTCAAGGACTTTCAGTCGGCCAGGTTTTCGAGCACGCTAGCTACCCTGGGTGGCACGGGAGCCTATAACCAGATCCAACTGGGCAAATTCCTGTCGGGTAAGCAAGTGAGCGTGTCCCCCTATGTGAGCGAACTAAGCGAAGGCATCAATGGCAGTGCGGCTCCCAAAGACCTGGAAACGGCCCTGCAACTGCTCTATAGCTATTTTACGCAGCCTCGCAAAGACGCCGATGTGGTGGCAGGGTTCCTCTCCAACCAACGAAGCGCGTTGCAAAACCAGATCAATACGCCAACGCCACAGCGCGTCTTTCAGGACACCGTCGCCGTGACGCTGGGGAATAATAATCCACGTCGGCAACCCCTCCAACCGGCTGATCTGGACAAAATTGATCTTGATCGTGCCTTGGCCATCTACAAAGACCGATTTGCCAACGCGGGTGACTTTACCTTTTATTTCGTCGGCAATTTCACCGAAGCAACCCTGAAACCACTGGTCGAAAAGTACCTTGGCGGCTTACCAGCAACGGAGAAAAAAGAAAAATTCGTTGACCTTGGCATCCGTGCCCCAACGGGTGAGGTGAGCAAGACCGTGTACCGGGGACTTGACCCCAAAGCCAGCGTGCAGTTAGTGTACAGCGGAAACCTGACGTGGTCGCCTGAGACTACGACGCAGATAGACGCTCTGGCCGAGGTGCTGGAAATTAAATTAATCGAAAAACTGCGCGAGGAAGAAAGTGGCGTCTATGGCGTATCGGCCAGCGGGGCTTATAGTAAGTATCCGGTGCCCCGCTACACGTTTCGCATTGGCTTTGGCTGTGCACCCGAAAACGTGGAAAAGCTCATTGCCCGGACGCAGGAGCTGATAACCGATCTGAAACAAAAAGGCGCATTGCCGGGCGACATTGCCAAATTTAAAGCCGAAACCCAACGAGAAACCGAACTACAACTCAAAGACAACCAGTTTTGGCTTGGGTATTTGCAAAGTCAGTATTTTAATAATGATGACCCAACCGAAGTACTACGAGAAGCTGAGCTGCTGAAAAAGGTAACCGTAGAAAGCACCAAGGAAGCCGCCAATACGTACTTTGGCAAGAACTACATTCGACTGGTGCTGATGCCGGAGAAGAAGCAGTAGACCTGACAAACATGTTACTGGCAAACGGCTTTATCGGCTGTTTGGCTTGAGTTAAGCGACCCCTTCTGTTAAGAGGGGTCGCTTTTTTTATGAAAGCGACGTAGCGAACGTTGAGCGGCTACACTTGCCCAGCATCTGTAATCATTCATTTTGTGCAGGATGGTCATCGTTTGTTGTCAACAACCACTCATTACTGCTACAGTGGTCAAAGCATATATCGAACGATAGAAACTGGCTTATTCAGATTGATTTACCGATTACTCAAAAGTAGTAGGTTATTAATCAGGCTGTTGGCTACCTTTATTTTAGTACGCAAATTAGAAAAGCTATGTTCTCTTCTGCTTGGTGCTCTAGGGTTGACTAACCCGATTCGGCCCTGTGTCTAGCCGCTTTATTGTGCCATCGGGTCTTGTTGTTCTACCAGCGCGTTTCACTGAAACTGTCACTTAGGCGTGTTTGCTTCGAATCAGCACCGAACGACTAACGATACCGATAGGGTGCGCATCAGCTGGTGACGTTACGTCTCAATTCTATCCACTGTAAAAAATGAAAACAACAGTCATTCCCTTAATAGGTATTGCTACATCCCTTGCACCCTCCCTGCCGCAGGTTTCTTAGAGTGGCACAAAGACCAGCTAGTATTTTTCAACCTATTCTGTACGGGTCCTTATCTCGGTAATTTCCAGTCAGTGCAGGTTTTCCAATTATAGCCATTCACAATTTGATCACCTTCCTCTTTAAGACCATGCCATTAATGGAAACACTTGATTATAAAAAAGCTGCCTGGCTCACGTTGGTGCTCGTCGTGGCCTTTGTTGTGGGTTGGGAACTGTATTGGAGGCACGAAAACTATGTCCTTTCGTACAACGATGACGAAAGCCTGTGGTCCAGCAAACGCAAACTGGTTTATCAGAGCAGTCCGGCAAGACCCG
>JAQBNX010000133.1 GCA_028288385.1 Spirosoma sp. | reverse complement strand
GCGCCCGCCCATAGGCAGGGGCTGGCTACGGTCAAATACTCCAATGTTGTCTAGCCCCAGGAAGCCCCCGCCAAAAATGTTATTCCCTTCAACGTCCTTACGGTTTACCCACCACGTAAAGTTCAGGAGGAGTTTATGGAAAACCCGCTCCAGAAACGTTACGTCGCCCACGCCGTTCTGCTCCTTATCAATTTCGTAAACCTTCCACGTTGCCCAGGCATGAACAGGAGGATTCACATCGCCAAAATTCCACTCGTAGGCCGGAATCTGACCATTGGGGTGCATATAGTACTCCCGCAGAATAACGGCCAATTGCCGTTTGGCAAAGTCGGGATCGAGCCGGGCCAGCGTCAGCGTATGAAACGCCAGGTCCCAGGCCGCAAACCATGGGTATTCCCACTTGTCGGGCATACTCAGGATGTTGGCGGTATACATATGCCGCCAGCCTTCGTTGCGGGCATACACGCGCCCCTGAAACGGTACGGGCATCTTAGGGTCGCCCTTAAGCCACTCGTTGACGTTGTAGTAGTAAAACTGCTTATTCCAGAGCATTCCCGCATAGGCCTGCCGCTGAATGGCCCGCAGTTCGGGGTCTGCTACGTTGCGTTGCAGATGGTCGTAGAACGCTTCGGCCTCGGAAAGGCGCAACTGCCACATGGAGTCGAAGTCAGCAAAGGGTCGCCTGGGGTCTGGCTGGGCCAGCAGGGTCTGATCGCTGAACCGCAGCCGGATGGTGGTGCTGCCTCCGGACGGTATCTGGCGGGTGTACTGAGCCGCTGCTTTTGTACCAATCTGGTTGGGGTTAATAAAATTCTTCTTGCCGCCCGACGTAATGTAATTGCTGATTCCGTCTTTGGGGTATTTCGATGCATTGGGGCGCCCATAGAGTCGCTCGGTATTCGTGTCGTTGTCGCAGAATAACAGCGCGTCGGCGTCCTCGCAGTAGAGTTTGTACTTACCTAACTGCTTGTGGTTCACCTCGATCTGGTTGTTGCTGATGCCGTTGAGCAAAGGGCGGGCGTTATACTGGTCGTAGCCCCAGGACCAGGTGTTTCGAAACCAGATGGTTGGCAGCAGCGTCAGCGGGGCCTCCTTTGCCGAGCGATTATGGGCCGTAACGGTCACTAGCCAGTCGTTCTGGTCAACTTTGGCATATTCAATGAAAATGTCGAAGTACTCATCCTGATCAAATATTCCCGTGTCGGTCAGCTCAAACTCCGGATCCTGTCGACTCCGGCGAGCCGTTTCAATCATGAGCCGGTTGTATGGATACTCCTGCTGCGGGTATTTATACAGCATTTTCATGTAGGAGTGCGTAGGGGTGCTGTCTAGGTAATAGTACAGTTCCTTGACGTCCTCTCCGTGGTTTCCTTCCGGTCCCGATAAACCGAATAGTCTTTCTTTTAGGATGTTGTCTTTATGATTCCAGAAGGCCAGCGCAAAACAGATGTGCCCTTTGTTGTCCGAAATGCCGCCAATGCCCTCTTCACCCCAGCGGTAGGCACGGGAGCGGGCCATGTCGTGGCTTACAAAGTTCCAGGCGTCGCCATAGGGGCTATAATCCTCCCGGACAGTTCCCCAGGCGCGATCGGAAAGATAAGGACCCCATTTTTTCCAGCCTTTATTATCGGCCCGTTCGTAGATGCGTTCGCGTTCAGCTATTAAAGTCATGCGTATTCGATAGTGTCATATGGCGAACGCGTCGTTTTTTACCAGATTTGACGTCAAATATAGTATGCATGCCAACTATTTTGCCCAAAAATCTTATGAGACCGGTTGGCCTAAGTTGCCTGGCTAACGAATAGGATGCTACGGATGTTTGATAACTGAATCGGCTACTGCACTAGTGGTCAGGCAATTTCAACGCTCTTTACCGGAGTGGTATGTTCGTGCTCGGCAGTAAATTCCCCGCCACATCCAAAGCCTTGCTCCAGCACACGCGCTCACCTTAGGCATCGATTGGGCTATGTTGTGCTCTGCAAAAGCGGGCTTCCGCTGCCTGGCTGCTTGTGTTTATGCTGTGGGAGGATGCATAGCAATTGGCTGGTGTGGATGCAGAGATGGATGGCGTTTGGGGCTTTTACTGCTAAGCGTACAGGATGCAATCGGCGTGAATGGAGACCCTACCCTGTTTTTGCAAAAATTACCGTTCCTCCACACATCCAGTTTTCAGTGCAAGGCATTCAGGTATAGCTGTATGTGGATATAGTCTCATAAAGGTTTAATTTTGATGGCTTATTAATGCCTTCATCGCTTATGCGTTTTACGAGTCTGTTTGTTTTTTTTACGTTGCTGCTGATGGCGATGGGGGCCTGCCAAACATATTTTGGTCATGAGGTTTCACCTGCCGATACGCTACAGGCCAATCCCTCCACTAGCGCTGAAGCCAGAGCAGACATTACGGGCTTTGTAACCCTATGTGATGAGTTTGGTGTTCCCAAACCAAAAAGTGACAGCATGGTCGTATCGCTCGAAGGGCTAAAAACTGCCTTTCCTGTGCGCACCCGCCCGGAGGGGCGCTTCGTCATTGCCAATGCTTTTGCTGGCAAGTACAACCTCAGTTACAGCAAACCTAATTACGGGAATTACAAACAGACTGGCATCATGCACAGTGCCAGTGGAGGCTTGCCAACGCTTGTATCGTCGGTTTCCATCTGGGAAATGGCTAAAACCAGGCCATCGAATCTGACGGTGGCCATCAGCGGGCTTACCCTGACGTTTTCAGGCGTATCTGAACCCATTCAGCCGGCAGGGACCGTGGTGGAGCAGCAACGGCGGCTACGGCTGTTCCTGGGTCGTGATGAAACGGTGAGTCACCTCAACTACGTAACGACACTAGACCAGATTACCATCCCTCCCGGTGGCACGGGCGCATTTACGGTCAAATTGCCCGCCGACGAACTGCTGGCGTTTAAGCCCGGCGAACGGGTATACGTGATCGCATATGGCATTACGGCAACAGAAAACGCGTATGAAGATCCCGATACCAAACGAAAGGTCTATACGGGCATTAACCCGACGCCGTCGAACATGGTGAGTTTTGTGCTGCCCTAAAACGAAAGATCAATTTATAGCCGCCAGCACCCGCTTTATTAGTTCGTTTGGGCTCCCATTGTGCCACCGCCACACAATAACGATGTCATGTTCGGGGTCTACCCAAACGGTGTTTTGTCCGGCACCAAGGGCTGCAAAACTGGTTGTCGGTGCATCGGGCCAGGGCTTTTTGCCCGTTGTTCCCTTGCCCGTATTCAGCCACCATAAGTAGCCATAATCCGGACCAACGGCACTGGGCGTCGTAGCCTGTTTGACCCAGTCGGTCGAAACAATCTGCCGGCTTCCCCACCGTCCCTGCCGCCCATACAAGTAGCCAAACCGGGCCAGATCGCGGGCGGTCGGCCGCTGCCGCGCTGATTCGCAACCCACCACCCCACCGGGTACCACCACTCACCGATGGCATGGTTTTGCCATCAATGTCCGCTATGGCATTGGGATACGTAATGTACTGCCACGTGTCTGATGCGCCAATGGGGTTCATGATCTCGTCGCGTACTACGTCGGGGATGGGCTTTTTCCATAACCGGAGCAGAGACAGCGCCATCCGGTTGATGCGCACATCGTTATACTCGTAATAGTTGCCGGGCGGTTGAAGCTGACGAGGCTTACGCTCGCCTTTTCCAAAGGCTTCTTTACCCACAAAATCACTGTTTTTGCCCCAGAGTTCGCCTTGCCACTCGCTGGTTTGCTGCAAGTGATGCTCCCACGTAATGCCCTGGTTCTGTGCCGACTCGTACCCGCCGTCATGAATAAGAAGCGCCACGGGCTGATGAATGTCCGGTATTAAGCCGCGCTCGACCGAAATGCCCACCACCGTAGACAGCACACTTTTGGCAACACTGTAGGTTGGATCGGGTCGCTGGGTGTCGCCCCACTCCGCCACGATGTAACCATGGCGGAGGATGATGCCGTTGGTAGCCGCCCGGTTGGTAGGCATAGGACCAAGGAGTTTACCGAAAATTTCCTCCTGCGTTGAAAAATCGGGCGCCATCTGCGTTGTCTCCTGCGTTTT
>JAQBNX010000125.1 GCA_028288385.1 Spirosoma sp. | reverse complement strand
AGAAAGCCACCTTCGAAGTGCTGGAAAAGAAGTATGTCTACGTAGTGGATAAAGACAATAAAATTCGGTCAAGAGAAGTCGCCATAGCAGCCGAGATGCCCCACATTTTCGTGGTTAAATCTGGCCTGAATACAGGTGACAGGATTCTGCTGGAAGGTTTACGCCAGGTAAAAGAAAACGAAAAAATACACGCCAAGTTCGTTCAGCCTGACAATGTCATTTCCCATTTAAGTCTATACGCCGAATAATTTAATATTCTAAAAATCGGACGGCACAGATTCTGGCGATTAAAGGACCGTCAGAATCCGTGTCGAAGCAGCAAAAGATATGTTTTCAAAATTCATACGCAGACCCGTATTCGCCATTGTTATATCGGTCATGATTGTCTTTGTGGGTATCCTGGCCATCACAAGGCTGCCGATCTCACAATTCCCCGATATTGCCCCCACCACGGTCAATATATTCATTGCCTATCCCGGCTCCAGTGCCGATGTATTGGTTAAATCCACCCTGATTACCCTGGAGCAGGCTATTAACGGTGTCCAGGATATGCGGTATATCGCTACCGATGCCACTAGTGCGGGTGAGGCTACCCTCCGAATTATTTTTGAACCGGGTACCGATCCTAACGTCGCCGTTATTCGGGTAAAAACCAGGGTGGACCAGGTTATGCCGCTCCTGCCCGAACTGGTACAGCGTGAAGGGGTTATTATCTCGCCAGTTCAACCCAGTATGTTGATGTATGTCAACCTCTATTCCAAGGAAAAGAGTATTGACGAAAAATTCCTGTTCAACTACGCTACCGTTAAAATGATCCCTGAAATACAGCGGACCAAAGGGGTAGCCAGGGCACAAATTCTGGGTAGCCGACGCTATGCCATGCGTGTTTGGTTAAACCCAGAACGCATGCGGGCCTATAGCATCTCCACGGAAGATGTAATGAAGGCTATCGGGGAGCAAAGTATTATTGGTCGGCCAGGCCGGATTGGTCAGAGCTCCGGTATCGCAGCTCAGTCGCTGGAATATGTGCTTACCTACAAAGGAAGGTATAACAAGCCCGAAGAGTATGAAGACATTATTGTCCGGGCCAATGCTGCCGGGGAAAGCATACACCTGAAGGATATAGCCAAAGTTGAATTAGGTAGTGAATTCTTTGATATCTATTCCAACCTGGATGGCCATGCATCGGCAGCCATTGTGTTGCGGCAAAACTATGGTAGTAATGCCAGTGATGTAATTAAGGAAGTAAAAGCTAAGCTGGAGGTTATGAAAGCTTCTTTTCCTCCGGGGGTAGACTATAAAATCAGCTATGACGTATCCAACTTCCTGGACGCGTCTATCGAGCAGGTAATTGATACGTTACGGGATGCCTTTATCCTGGTTGCGCTGGTTGTGTTTATATTTTTAGGTGACTGGCGTTCGACTCTGATACCAATTCTGGCGGTTCCGGTATCGCTGATCGGGGCGTTTTTCGTGATTCAGTTTTTTGGTATATCCATTAACTTAATTACGCTCTTTGCTCTCGTGCTGGCTATTGGTATTGTGGTGGACGACGCGATTGTGGTGGTGGAGGCCGTGCACGCCAAAATGGAAGAAGAGCCGCATCTAACTCCCTTTGGTGCGGTTAAAAAAGTGCTCGGCGAGATCAGTGGAGCCATTATTGCGATTACGGCCGTCATGGTGTCGGTATTCCTGCCTATTTCCTTTATGTCGGGTCCGGTGGGTACATTTTACCGGCAATTCTCCATCACCATGGCTAGTTCCATCGTGATTTCGGCCTTAATCGCCCTGACGCTTACGCCGGTGTTGTGCGCCATGCTGTTGAAAAACCACCATGGGTCTGAACATCCCCGCAAGAAAAACATACTAACCAGAGCACTCGATAGTTTCAACCGGGGGTTCGAAAATATGACAGGCTGGTACGTTGGCTTATTAAAATTAATCGTCAGTCGCCGGTTCGTCACGTTCGCCGTATTAATTGGTTTCTGTGCGGGAATCGTGTTCGTGAATAAAATATTGCCGGCGGGTTTTATTCCCAACGAAGACCAGAGTACGATTTATGCTATTATCCAGACGCCACCAGGCTCAACCCTGGAAAAAACCAACGAGGTGTCGCGCCGACTCCAGAAAATCTGTGAAGAAGTAGAGGGTATCGAGTCGGTTTCTTCGCTGGCCGGTTACGAGATTATGACCGAAGGTCGGGGCTCCAATGCCGGTACGTGTCTAATTAACCTGAAAACCTGGTCGGATCGTGATCATACCGTTAAGGAGATCATGGAAGAGTTGGAGGAGAAATCGAAAAACCTTGGGGCTACGGTTGAATATTTTGAACCACCAGCCATTCCCGGATTTGGTACTTCAGGCGGTTTCTCGATGCGCTTATTGGACAAAACATCCGATACAGACTACAGTGAGTTCGATAAGATCAACAAGCAGTTCATGGATAACCTGGGCAAGCGTAAAGAGCTAACTGGCTTGTTTACCTTTTTTGCCGCCAATTATCCACAATACGAACTGGAGATTGACAACAAGCTGGCCATGCAAAAAGGCGTGTCTATCGGCAAAGCGATGGATAACCTCAATATTTTGATTGGCAGTACCTACGAACAGGGCTTTATCAAATACAACCAGTTTTTCAAAGTGTATGTGCAGTCCGATCCTAGTTTCAGGAGGCTTCCAACCGATCTTCTTAAGCTTTTCGTCAAGAACGATGCGGGAGAAATGGTGCCTTACTCGGCCTTCATGACGCTTAAAAAAGGGCAGGGACCCAACGAAATTACCCGGTTCAATTTGTACAATTCAGCCGCTATTCAGGGCCAGCCTGCTAAGGGATATACTACAGCTGACGCGATTCAGGCTATCCGGGAAGTTTCCGCCAAGACGCTACCAAGGGGGTATGATATCGCTTTTGAAGGCCTTTCCTATGACGAATCGATTCGGGGAAATGAGTCGCTGTATGTGTTCCTGATTGTACTGGCCTTCGTCTACATGGTCCTGGCCGCCCAGTACGAAAGCTTTATCATTCCGCTGGCCGTTGTGTTCTCGCTGCCTGTTGGGGTATTCGGGTCGTTCCTGGTGCTGAAGCTAATGGGGCTGGAGAACAATATTTACGCCCAAATTGGCCTTATCATGCTGGTTGGTTTGCTGGGTAAAAACGCCGTGCTGATTGTGGAATTTGCCGTTCAAAAGCGCCAGGAAGGAGATACCATTCTGAACGCAGCCATTGAAGGGGCCAGGGTTCGTTTCCGTCCTATTTTGATGACTTCATTCGCCTTTGTGGCCGGTTTGATTCCGTTGATTATTGCAACCGGTGCCGGTGCTATTGGTAACCGTACGATTGGTGCATCTGCGCTGGGAGGTATGTTATTTGGTACCATTTTCGGTGTTATCATCATCCCTGGCCTATACTACATCTTTGCCAGTCTGGCTGATGGTCGTCAATTAATTAGGGATGAAGAAGATCATTCGTTAACAGAAAGTATGGTTCACGCAGTAGACACATTTCCACAACCAGAAGAGAGTATTAATCATGTTGAAGCAAATCATGTATAAATGCCTGGGAGTAGCCTGCCTGTTGTTCGCGTTTGCGGCATGCAAGACCCCGGCATTAATTACCAGAACCGAGAATCGGGCGGTTCCTGCGAGTTATAACAACTCGCAGGACTCGACCAATACGGGCAAAATTCGATGGAAAGAGTTTTTTACCGATCCCAACCTGAACGCCCTGATTGATACGGCGCTACAAAACAATCAGGAACTTAATATTTCTCTGCAGGAGATTGCGATTGCCAGTAATGAAATCAGGGCCCGCCAGGGGGCCTACCTGCCCTTTGTTGGCTTTGGCGGTGCAGTTGGCGTGACCAGAGCTGGCCGCTATACCAGCGAAGGAGTGCTAGAAGGGAACACAGAAAGGACACTAGATACCCGTATTCCCTATTTTCTGCCCAACTTTCAGCTGGGGCCTACGGCTTCCTGGGAAGTAGACATCTGGCGGAAGCTGCGCACGGCTAAGAAAGCCGCGGTCATCCGGTATCAGTCGAGCGTAGAAGGACGCAATTTCTCGATAACGAACTTAGTGTCCGAAATTGCAACTTCTTACTACGAACTGCTGGGGCTTGACAATGAGCTGGCAATTGTTCAGCAGAACCTTGACATTCAAACCAACGCCCTGAATCTGGTGAAAATCCAGAAGCAGGCAACCCGGGTTACCGAACTGGCCGTACGTCGATTTGAAGCCCAGGTCTTGAACACGCAGGGCCTGCAGTATGGCATTCAGCAACGAATTATTGAAACGGAGAATCGGATTAACTTCCTGGTAGGCCGCTACCCGAATCAGCCCATAGCCAGAGATGCGCAGTCATTCAGTAATCTGGTGCCTGCCATAGTTAACACCGGCATTCCATCGCAACTGCTGGAAAACCGCCCCGACATCAGACAGGCCGAGCTGAACCTGGCAGCCGCTAAACTGGATGTGCAGGTGGCTAAAGCCGACTTTTATCCGTCGCTGAATATTTCCGCATCCGTTGGCCTCAGTGCCTACAATCCAAAGTTTTTGTTTAGTCCTGAATCGATTCTGTTTTCACTGGCAGGCAGCTTAGTCGGACCCTGGATTAACCGGAACGCAATTATAGCGGCTTATTACAGTACCAACGCACGGCAGACACAGGCGGCTTATCAATACGAACGTACCGTTTTAAACGCGTACATTGAGGTTGCCAATCAGCTATCCAACATCAGCAATTTAGGAAAAAGCTATGATGTGAAGGCAAGGCAGGTTGAGGCCCTTACGCAGTCGGTTGCTATTTCAAACACGCTTTTCAATGCAGCTAGGGCCGACTATACCGAAGTTCTGTTTACCCAACGTGATGCACTGGAGTCAAGATTTCAGCTCATTGAAACCAAAGTGCAGCAATTGAACGCCATGGTTAGCATGTACCGCGCATTGGGTGGGGGCTGGAAGTAAGCACAGATCCGAAAATAGTGTTTACGTCAGTTGAAGCTTCGTTAAAAATTAGCTGGATGCTAGAGCCTGCGTAGGCAGCTTTTCTCTGATATTGTACTCGTCCAGGTCGATCAGGGTAAGGTATTTACGGATCAGTTCTTCGTCTAATTCCGCCCGGTGATTCAATTCATCGAGTACGTTACGCTGCTGTTGCAACAGGTTCAGATAAGTACGTTGATAGTCAATCCGGTTGTTCAATGGATCATTACCACCTTGGTCCTGGTTCTGATTGAGCCATTTCAACTCAATCTTTAGTCTATCGTACAGATTAGCTACGTGCTCATTGGTTGGCTTATGATTACCAAATTCGCCCTCCAGAAATTGCATCGAAGTCTGGGCTAGTGTTTGTTGTATGATTCGCTCCTGCTCCTGTTCGGGAATCGTCGTGTGTCGATCCTGCATATTTAATTTCCGGATCAGCCAAGGCAGGGTTAAGCCCTGAAAAACTAAAGTCATCAGGATGACGACAAAGGTGATGAAAAGAATCAGGCTGCGGTGGGGAAACGGCTGCCCTGCCCCGATGAGCAGGGGTATTGACAGGGCTGCAGCCAGTGAGACCACTCCACGCATCCCAGCCCAACCCAAAATCAAGGGTCCTTTCCATTCAGGATTTGGATCGGCGACCGTAATAAACCGGCTCGCAAACCGGGTGAATGAGGCAGCGCCAAACGTACAAACCAAACGGGTTAGCATGAGGACGAACGAGATAGCCAGGCCATACCCAATGGCGCTGGGCAGACTGGTGGTACCGAGTTGCTGAACAAGAGACGGCAGTTGCAGGCCAATAAGCAGGAAGATCAGCCCGTTCATCACAAAGACAATGTTCGACCACACGTTTACGCCCTGAATCCGACTTTGGTACGTCAGCAAGCGTTGCCGCTGTGTAGATAACAGCAGTCCCCCACTAACTACCGCCAGCACACCTGAAAAATCGAAGTGCTCGGCCGCGTAGTACATGCAATAGGGCGTTACTAGCGTGAGTACGATTTCGATGGAGGGTGTGGTTGGCAACCAGCGATGAATGGCGTAGAATAGGGTGCCTACCAGCAGACCCATCCCAATGCCCATAAAAACGACCAGACCGAAACTGGTCGCGGCCTGCTGAAACTCGAACTGTCCGGTTAGCACGGCGGCCAGCGCGAACCGAAAGACAATCAGCGACGACGCATCGTTCAGCAGGCTTTCTCCTTCAGCAATGCTAACCAGCGACTTAGGTACGGCCACCTGGCGCATGATGGTCGTGGCTGAGATAGCATCTGGCGGGGAGATGATACCACCCAGCAAAAAGCCCAGCGCCAGGGTAAAGCCAGGAATGAGCGCATGAGAAACCAGGGCGATCACGCACGAGGTGATGATAACAATAGGAAAAGCAAAGCTGGTGA
>JAQBNX010000538.1 GCA_028288385.1 Spirosoma sp. | reverse complement strand
ACCACCCCCCGCCGACGACCCATTTTTTGCTGCTGCGCCACCATGGCCCACCGAACTTCTGGAATGGCGCTTACTTCGCTGACGATGTTGGAGATATACATCTTGCGAATTTCCTCCTCTACGTTCAGTCCGTTCAGGCATGTTTCATTGCGGCCGGTTCGGTTGTTGTGATTGAACGAAATATGAAGTTGATCCAGTGCGGCTTTAACTTCGTTCTGGTTGGAGAGCGCTACGTGTTTTTCAAGAAAAAACAGGCTTACGGCGCGGTACATAGCCCCGGTGTCGATGTAGCCGTATCCCATGCGGGCGGCTACAGCTTTGGCGGTTGTGCTTTTACCACAACTGGAGTAGCCATCAATGGCAATAACGATCCTCGGCATGAAAGAATGTCCGCCGAAGCGGTAACGTTTCGGCAAATTAACCACAAATTCGGCTAACACTGAACAGAAGGGGTGTTAACCGCACCAACGATCGCTGGCCTTTGAATCTGAACTGGTACTAGTTCACCTATTTTTGTGTTCGGCACGCAGCAGGCCGAAAATGTACTCATCTACGTACTGATTGTTCTTAATGGCGGCTTGTCGCAAAATAGCCTCACGCTGAAAACCGGCTGCTTCCAGTACGCGCATGGAGCCAAAATTACCTTTGAGCACACAGGCAAAAATTCGATTTACCTGAAAATTACTAAAGATATAATCCGTCATTATGGGCATGGCTTCTGTCATGATGCCCCGACCCCAATATTCTTCGCCCAGCCAGTAACCAATTTCGGCATTGTACCGATAGATATCATCTTTAACTGTGAAACCAATGTTACCCACCGCCTGTCCATTTATTTCAATGGCTAAGTTGTTGGGCTGTTGATAGGATTTATTAGAACGCACCCAAGAATGAGCGTCACGGGGGGTGTAGGGATACGGAAAGAAATCGCGGACATTGTTCCAGATATTGCGGTTACTGGCATGGTGGCACAGCGACTCTTCATCCCCTTCACGCCAGGGACGAAGGCTACCCAGAGACAGTTGAAAGGTGGTTAAGGTAGTGGTCAACGTGATGAAGTTTTACTACCTCAGTAACTAAATATCTCCTGTAAATGTTGGCGGCAGCAGTGCTAGCGACGCGCTGGTACACCATCTTATTTTATCACCTTCTTCCCCTATTTTATCTTCTTTTATATGGTGTTCGTCTGAAATAACGGGCAAGCATTTCTGGAGTATCGTAGGTTTGATGCACTTAATAAGTAGGAAAAAGTTGTATCACTCGAGTCAAACCAATGGAACGCCAGACTATCTTGAAAATTCATCTTATCCTTTTTATTGCGATTCTTACCGCCACCATCAGCCTGTCAGAACGCAGTCTGAGACTTATGGGCAAGCCATGATAGCGACTATGGGGCACCCTGTATCCCGACAATCCTCGTACCTACCTGCTCGAAGGATCTTCGCTAATGTATACGCCCGTGCAGTTTGATGATGGGCCTGATACAGGATGCCCGATATGGAAACAAGCTGCCGAAAAATTGCTACGTTTAAACCTAACACCGATTTGTATCCAGTGTGGGGTCATAAGTAAATCAAACCGCTGTTGGATAAGGGTTCTATATAAGGTACTCATCGGCAGTTTTGAACGCATAGTAATAGCATGACTCCCAATAATCAGCCCCAAATAGCTTTCCTGTGACCCGCGAACAACTCATCGGCACGATTGGTCAAAACGGACGACGCCTTAAAATGCAGGCATCTGATATGGCCAATTTCGATTTTAGCGGTCTGGACCTGACGGGCGCAGACCTGCGTTTTTCTAACCTGGAGCGGAGCAGTTTCCGAGGAGCCATATTACGACAAGCCGATTTGAGTTTCTCAAACCTAAACGGAGCCGACTTCACCGACGCTGACTTGTTTGAAGCGAATTTGAGCTTTAGTGGTCTGGAAGGCACCAACTTAACGGGGGCTAATGTAGAAGGCGCGAAATTTAATTTTTCGGGACGCAGTCCGTACCGGTCTGAGGTGACATTACCGGAACGAATTACGCTGACGACTATTCTGCAAAAGCCCGGCTGGGGAACGTTCATCGGCGCAGTACTAGGTGCATTGCTGATTTACGGCAGCAATGCCATCATTTATTTCACCAACCTAATTCTGAAGACGAATGACAAGGCTCTGGCCGGCTTTTACCAATTCCTGATTGTGCAGAACATAGCAGATGGGGCGGTTGTCTTTATACTGACCTGGGCATTGTCGGGCTGGCTCACTCGTCGGTTTCGGAAAACATGGCAACAGCACATTTTTCTTAGCTGGGCTACGGTGATTAGCTTTTTCATAATTAATACAAGCATTTATTTTTGGTTGGGGAGATCATTTGTTAACGAATTGGTGAAACGTCCCAGTTTTGAAATACAAAGTGCGCCATGGTATATCTATGTACTCGGCGACATCCTCATTGCTAACCTATTTCTTTACGTACTACAGCAAGGTCGTCAACTTACCCGCAAACTTTCAGACCAGGAGTTTCAATTGCTGAACCTCGAAAAGCTAAAAACCCGCGCCGAACTAGATGCCTTGCAGGCCAAAATCAACCCCCATTTTCTTTACAACGCCCTCAATAGTATTGCCAGTCTGGTTCACGAAAATCCCGATCAGGCCGAAGAAATGACGTTGTTGCTCTCAAAGTTATTTCGCTACTCAACCGGGCGAAATGGTGACTTGTTTGGAACGCTGGCCGACGAACTGGAGATGGTACAAACATACCTGCAGGTAGAAAAAGTCAGGTTTGGCTCCCGTCTCACATTCAGCGTTGAAGTTGCCAACCCAGCGCTGAACGACTTAAAGCTCCCGCAATTCCTGCTCCAGCCCATTGTTGAAAATGCCATCAAACACGGCATTGCCAAACGCGCCGACTCCGGTCGGATTGATGTTCGTATCTACGAAAAAACCGGCGAACTGCACCTGTGTGTTCATGATAATGGCCCGGATTTTCCCGATGATATGGACGGAGGCTACGGGCTGCGCAGCATTCAGGATAAACTAAAACTCCTGTATGGCGACGATGCCCGCGTCGAACTTCAGAACTGGCCCATTAAACAGGTGCTGCTGTCTATTCGGATGAGTAAGTTAAAAAGCTGACCATTGACGGTTGAATTGCCCAATCATTTTATTAGAATTCACGCCAAAATGCTTCTCCCACTAAAAACGCTTCTAATTGACGATGAGCCCTTGGCCATCAGCCGTTTGCGTCGCCTATTGAACAAACACCGTGATACGTTCGAGGTTGTTGGTGACGCGTCTAATGGGGCCGAGGGTCTAACGCGTATCGAAGCAGAAAAGCCCGACGTTATTTTCCTGGACATCGAAATGCCACTGCTTAACGGTTTCGAGATGTTATCGCGACTAACGACCATGCCGATGGTCATCTTCGCCACGGCGTTTGATCAGTACGCTATCCGGGCGTTTGAAGAAAATTCGGTCGATTACCTGCTCAAGCCCATTGAAGCAGACCGGCTGGCCCGTACTGCCCAAAAAATACAGACGCTAGTCGAACGAAATGAGTCTGGCTACCGTGGCAATCCCATGACGGACAGTGTTATGCGGCTGCTGGCACACATGCAGCCCAAAAAAGAAGTTTATTCAATTTCCGTCAAAACCGGTGATAAAATCAGGTTGGTGCCGCTGTCCGACATTGCCTATTTTGAAGCAGAAGACAAGTATGTATTTCTGTCTACGATGGATGGGCAAAAATTCCTGACAACCTACACCCTAACAACGCTTACCGAAAAACTGCCCGATACGTTTGTGCGGGTGAGCCGATCTGTTACGGTTAACCGGCACAAAATCGCCGAAGTTCACCGGCATTTCGACGGCAAATTTATTCTTACCCTAACTGACCATAAAAAGACCCGCTTAACAACCGGCACTACGTATGGGGAGGCCGTGCGGGGTTTACTGGAACTGTGATGGAGAAAATGTTATTGACCCTAATGGAATGAAAGCTGCCACCGAACGCAAAATTATCCGCTGGTTTCATATT
>JAQBNX010000810.1 GCA_028288385.1 Spirosoma sp. | reverse complement strand
GCTCCGCCACCGCCACCCGCTCGGACTGGTCCGACGTCACCTGCAGGGTCACCGTTCTGGCAACGCGGGTGGCACTGCCCGGCGTGTCGGCGACTGGTGTGGCCGCGCCCTGCGCGATTTGCTGGTCCACGGCGATAACGCGGATGGCTGTCAACACGGTCTCCGCCACTACCCGGCGGCCCGCCGGCGTGTCGCCGCGCTGGAATTCCTGGGTCAAGATGACGTCCACGATGTCGCCTGGCGAAATAAGACCGGACGCGCCTGAGCGCGCATCCACACCGATGGAGATGGCGCGCGCGCCCGGAGTGAGTACCGCGGCAAGGAAGCCGCGGTCGCGGGGCCGTAGCACTTCGGTCCGAATTAGCGGATCACCGGCGGCGAGGTAGCGGCGCAGCATGGCCCCGCGGACTTCGGCCAGCGCGTCCGGCCCGACAAGGATGGCACCTTCGGGCACCTGGTCGGCCAGGAGGTCCCGCTCGCGCAGGTCGGAATCCTTCAACAACACGCCCGTTTGCAGGGGCTGCGCGGCGACCAGCACGCGCACGTTCAAGGTCTGCGCTTCCATTGCCACGGAGGTGGCCGGGTTGAGCGCCTGGAAGGCGAGCCATCCGAGGCCGCCAGAGGCGATGAGCAGGATTGCGGCGACGATGACGCGAAGGGGCATGGGACTTCAGCCTTCCTGAGCATGCAGGAGGACGATCGCGGCGCCAATGGCGATGGCAACGCCATAGGGCATCGGACCGCGGCGGCGAATGCGCCAGGATTCAACGGCAAGGACGCGTTGCAGTGTATTGTGGCCGGCACGAACCGGCAGGGTCGGCCGCCTCGCATGAAGGCGTTGCATGGCAAGGTAGGCGAGGGCCAACACACCGCCGGCGAGGGCGGTCGCGACAACGAGGTTCCAACTTCCCACGGGCGACAGGCCGAGGGAAAGTGCGGTCAGCAGCTTGACGTCGCCGCCGCCCAGAAATCCACGAGTATGACAGGCCAGCAGCACGAGGAACAGCAAACTGGCCGCGCCGACCGAGGTCGCCAGCTCGTACCAGCCTTCCGTAGTTCGCATGGCAAGACCTAGGACTGCTATGGCGACGCTGGCACTATTCGGGATGGTACGCGTCGAAATGTCACGCCAAGCCGCGATCGAAAGTAGTGACAGGGCTGGCAGCGTGAAGGTCAAGGACATTGGGCTCTTTGGATTTGAACGGGCTTGCTACAGTCAGATTGGGGCTGGGGAACTGCCTGTCGTGCCGCAAACTCGAACCCACGCAAGCGCGCGGCGCGCCTTACAGCTATTGAGGACGCGCCGCTGATCGAGGAGGATTACGGTGTAAGGCCGGCTGCGATGGCGGCGAACGCTGTGTTGAGCTTTGGGCCAATGAGCGTGATGCTAGCAATACAAACAACAATAATCAAGGCCGCAAGCACGCCGTATTCTACGGCCGTCACGCCCTTTTCGTCGGTTCGAAGGCGGCGAGTAGCTTCGTAGATTTTGGAGATGGACATGATGTTACTTCTTTCAACGGGTTTGAGGTTTTGAGATTTGTAATGCAATGTTAGCCCAAGGATGGCTCCGCTGTTTTCGACATGTGGGCAGGTCGAAATTCTGGTGCTCAATCCATTGGCAGACACACCACCCTCCGAGAAACCTGGATTAGAAAGTGATGCTTCCGAAGCTCGCATTCAGTTTCGGGCCCAGGGCGGTAATCGCCGCAATGCAGACCACGATAATCAACGCCCCGAGAACGCCGTATTCCACAGCCGTCACTCCCTTCTCGTCTACGACGAGGCGCCGGGAGGCGCTTAGGAACTTGGCAAGTCGCATGACAGTAGTCCCTTCAATGGGGTTTCTGGTGAGCTTTGGCGCAGAGACCCGAGCGAATTTGCCGATGCCCGCTCCCACAAGGGTCAAGGCCGCTGCGAATACCCGATCGTGTCGACTACATAAGTAACGAAGCCTTAAACCTCACGCTATTGTTTTATTTTGGCTGCGTCAAAAACGGGCGATTGTTGCGCCCGGACACCTTCTC
Organism: Spirosoma sp.; assembly: GCA_028288385.1. GTDB lineage: Bacteria > Bacteroidota > Bacteroidia > Cytophagales > Spirosomataceae > Spirosoma. Next base: position 878 of record JAQBNX010000810.1, on the reverse strand, counting down.
GGCGCTACGCCAGTTTGGTATCACGGTACCGGATACGGTATTGCGCTACCAAAATGCATACTAGGCGTGGTGTACGGCTTCAGAGCATGCAAAAATGCCACAGTATGATATTTCTAGACGTTCAGCCCTAATTCTAGACTCATTCTGCGGCCATTAGAATGATTCGGTGCCAGAAATTGCTGATTAGCCAGAGTTCTACCGTGCAGCCTGCTTCGTGGCCGTTAGCAAGGCAACCGGTTGCGGAATCAAGGCCAAGCCTGATGCGCGTGTCGGGCGACGAGTTACGGCCAGCGCCGACGATGAACCCGCCGGCATTGCCTGTACGTGCTGTTTGAGCGCGCCTGAAACGAAGCGTGATGCGACGGCAAGCATCGTCGGGACGAACATGACCAGTTTCCCCAAGAGAAGTTTCCGGCCGGCTCATTGGATCAACACCGAGATGAATCTGACAGTACCCTTGGTCGCTGGAGTAAGACCCAAATGGTATACGTGCCGCTTCTGAGAGAGACTAACGTCGCCTAGAAAAAACGCGCTTTCATTTTGTTCTCGGAAAAAGTAAATATCTAAGTGGAGCCTCGGACGCCGCGCCTTACCGGCGCGCGGAAGCGGGACGATGCTACTCAGCTGCCGGGATTTCGGGCCATGTCAGATGCTCAACATCCTGGTTCGCCTGTCGAAGGCGTGCCAGTGCGGCGCGGCAAGCCTGGATCCCAGGCTCCGGGGCCCGCCCACGCCCATCACCTGGAAACTTGGAAGCGCCTCACCGGTCTTTTCCACGATCGCCGAGGGGCGACGGCCGTGCTGTTCGGCGTCACCGCCCTCGTCGTCATCGGGATGGTCGGGCTCGGGACCGAGGGCGGCAGCTGGTATGTCACCCG
>JAQBNX010000075.1 GCA_028288385.1 Spirosoma sp. | reverse complement strand
TCATGGTCCTCGAAGACCATTCGATTCCCAATGCCAATTTTTATACCTTTTGGAAAGTCGGTTCGCGCAATGAAGTCCACGGCATTACGGGCCTATCGCACTTTTTTGAGCACATGATGTTCAATGGAGCCAAAAAATACGGTCCTAAACAATTCGACCGGGTTATGGAAGCCAATGGCGGCTCCAACAATGCCTACACGACCCAAAACACTACTGTTTATACGGATTGGTTTCAACGTGATGCCCTCGAAACGATTTTCGCGCTCGAAGCCGACCGCATTCGTGACCTGGCTATTGACCCCAGGATGGTTGAGAGTGAGCGGGGTGTCGTATTGTCGGAGCGTAGTACCGGGCTGGAAAACAGCAACTACCGGGTCATCAGCGAACTAGTGCAGGCAACGGCGTTTACTGAACACCCTTACATGTTCCCCGTGATTGGGTTCGAGTCAGACATTAAAAAATGGACGCAGGCCGATCTGGAGCGCTATTTCAAAACGTATTACTCGCCCAACAACGCCGTGACCGTAGTCGTTGGCGACGTAACGACTGCCCAGGTAAAGGCAATGGCTCAGAAATACATCGAACCGATTCCGGCCCAGAAACTACCCGACAGCCTGCGGACGGTGGAGCCACCCCAAAACGGGGAACGACGCGTAACAACTTATAAGGACGTAGCGACGCCGAATATTCTCCTGGCTTACCATACGCCTGCTACTCGTCACCCCGATTACTACGCCCTCGATTTATTGAGCGGCATTCTGAGTTCGGGCAATTCGTCGCGTCTGGTTAAGTCACTCGTTCTGGATTCAACCATCGCGTCGCGTGCCTTCACCGACTTCCGCGAGTCGTTCGATCCAAATCTGTTTACTATATATGCCATTGCGGCCAGTAACGTAACGGCTGAGCAACTGGAAAAGTCGGTGCTAAACCAGATTGATAAAATTGTGACCAGCGGCATTACGGACACCGAACTACAAAAACTGAAAAACCAGAAGCTGATGGAATTTTACCGGACAATGGAAACCATCAACGGCAAAGCCAACTCAATCGGTACGTATGAGCTTTTTTTCGGCGATTATAAAAAACTCTACGAAGCCCCGGCGCTGTATGAGAAAGTAACGAAAGAAGATGTGCAGCGCGTGGCTCGCACGTACCTTACTGACCGCAACCGCACGGTTGGGTATTTGCTGCCCGAATCAAAGAAATCTGCAAATGCCAATTAAAACCAGTTGCATACACGTAATAATACCGGAGGGAATGACAAGCGTAGACGGTAAAGTAGGGACTTGTCCGCTGGTATTTATGTAATCTTACTATGAAAAACCTACTCTTTCTAATAGCTGGTCTGCTCATCATACGTTTCGCTTCCGCGCAGACGTTCAAAGTACCTCCCTTTCAAAAGTTTAAACTAAAAAACGGCCTCACCGTCTATCTGATGGAGCAGCACGAGGTGCCGCTTATCAACGTATCGGCCGTTTTTGATGCCGGGGCTGTGCAGGACGGCACACGCTACGGGCTAGCCAACATGACCGCCGAAGCCTTATTGTTTGGCACTGCCAAATACACCAAAGCGCAACTAGAAGAAAAAGCCGAATATGTCGGCGCCACGGTCGATACGTATGCTGGTAAGGAAGTTGCTAAACTGGCGGCATCGTTTGCCGTGAAAGATCAGGATCTACTCTTTGACATCATTCAGGACGTATTGACCAAACCAACCTTTGACAAGGCAGAATTTGATAAGTACAAAGGGCGACAACTACTTCAGCTAGCTCAGCAGAAGGAAAGCCCGCAGTCGGTAGTTAGCTCCTATTTCAACCAATTTGTGTTTGCGGGACATCCCTACGCCAACCCAATTACGGGAACACCAGGTGCGGTTTCGGCCGTTACGGCCGCCGATGTACGGCAATTTTATGGGCAAAACTACACCACCGATCGGGCAGCCATTGCCGTAGTGGGCGACTTCAACACGACTGAGATGAAGAAGCGCATTACGTCCCTGTTTGGTAACTGGAAAACAGCGACTGCTACCTCGCCCAGGCTGACTGATCCGGCCATTACGTTCGACAAAAGCCGGGTGCTGCTGGTGAACAAAGATGATGCCCGCGAGACAACGTTTTTTATTGGCGGCAAAGGCATTACCCGGAATAATCCCGATTTTATTCCCGTTACTGTCGTCAACACGATTCTCGGGGGCCGGTTTACCTCCTGGCTCAATGATGCCCTGCGGGTCAACTCCGGTCTGACCTACGGCGCCAACAGCCGGTTTGGCACGTATCGGAACAGCGGGACCTTCGCCATCTCGACGTTTACGAAGGTAAGCACCACAACACAGGCCATTGACATAGCTTTGCAGGTACTGGACAGCCTGCACCGGACTGGCATCGACGAAAAAACGCTTAGTTCAGCTAAAAACTACGTGAAAGCCAGCTTCCCACCGAACTACGAATCGGCCGGTGCCTTATCGAATCTGCTGACGGATATGTTTAGTCTAGGCTTCGATGAGTCATTTATCAATAACTTTCAGAAGAATGTTGACGGCTTGACCGTAGCGCGCACCCGTCAGATTATCGACCAGTATTTCCCTAAAAACAACCTCCAGTTCGTGCTCATTGGCAAGGCGGACACCATTCGCGATCAGGTGAAAAAGTACGGTACCCTTACCGAGAAAGAGATTAAGCAGGAAGGTTTCTAAGTGGCCAACTGTCTAACCAATAGCATTTGCTGTCTTCTCTGGTACTGGCTGTGAGATGCCGCTATCTGATACGTAGCCCTGATGAATCATCGGGGCTTTTTTATTTATGGAGCAAGCTCTTACCTTTACGGCCGAGTTATTGGTGCCTGATGCTGCTTCGTGGCAGCCTTCAAGGCTTAAAAGGGAATCTGTCGAACCTATGGTTCGATATCAGAGCTGTCCCCGCAACTGTAAGTCTTATAGAAAAACCAGTTCAACCCCAAGTAGCCACTGCCCATTATGGGTGGGAAGGCCAGAACCGGTAAGACGAGCCAGGAGACCTGCCAGTAGCCATCCGTTGTTTTGGCGTTCGGAGGAAACGCCCCAACCGCGTGCTATTGACGGCGGATCGTCACGGTGCACACTTTTTTCTGGTAATTGTGATCATAGAAACCCCTTTTTGGCGGTTTATTGGGCTCTATATCTGCCTGCTGGCTGGACAAACTGGCGGGGCACAGTCAAGCACTCCTGGAACGGACTCTGCCATAGCGGTACCGCTGTCGGTGGTGACGGTGCGGGCTATTGCACCCGAACGTTTTCTGGCGGGGCAGAAACTTCAGCGTGTAGACTCAGCAACGTTGTTGCAGTTTCGGTTTGGGTCATTGACCGACGTGCTGTTGTTCAACACACCATTAGCATTCAAAAGTTATGGCCCCGGTCAACTGGCAACGGTATCCTTTCGCGGTACGTCGGCAAACCATACGGCGGTGCTGTGGAACGGTATTAACATTAATCAGCCCAACCTCGGCCAGACAGACTTCTCCACGTTGCCTGTTGGGGGCTTTGACCGACTGTCGGTTCAGTACGGCTCATCGGCGAGCGTGGTAGGCTCTGGTGCCGTAGGTGGAAGTGTGTTGCTGGAGAGCAGCCCAACCTGGAAGCCCGGTATTGGCGTTACGCTTGGTCAGCAGGTTGCCAGCTTTCGGAATAACCAGACGCAGGTGGGCGTTCGGTATGCAGGTTCGACCGGTAGTTTGTGGCAGTTGTCTGGCCGGACGTTTGCTTATCGGAGCCGATTCAATAATGCGTACCCTTACCGAGAACGGTATAACTACTTTGTGGAACAGTCCGGCACGGCACAACGGGGGTTGGTGCAGGACCTATATGCCCGGCATAAAAACGGCAATCAGCTATCGGTTAATGCGTGGCTATCGGATAATGACCTCATTGTTACACCCCAGGATAGCATTGCCCGCGAACGTACCCGCACGCAGTCGGCCCGCCTGCTGACGACCTACGAAACGGATTATCTGACGCTCCGGCTCGGCTGGATTCGAGACGTGTTCGATTACGCCAAAGGTAATTTCGACGCACCGAGTCACACCCAGACCGACCGGTATATTGCCCGTGCCGAACGCGAAATTGTGTTGACCTCACAAACGGCAGCCGCTCAATTGAACCTGCGTGCTGGAGTCGAGTGGTCGCACTACCGTACACGGGTAGACGGCTACGGCGGGCAGGTCATCACCGAAAACCGGCAGGATTTATACGCTCTACTGCGGTTTCAGACGGTTCGATGGCTCATTACAACCAATGTTCGGCAGGCTTTTGTTACGCGCTTTAATCCACCCCTGACTCCCTCCCTGGGAGTCGAGTACCGGGTTTTTGAGCGCGCTAAATTTGCCATGACAGCCAAAGGCTCCGTAAGCCTCAGTTACCGCGTTCCAACCCTGAACGAACGATACTGGCTCGTGCTGGGCAACCCCGATCTGCGGCCCGAGCGAGGATTTAATCTGGAAGCCGGCC
>JAQBNX010000066.1 GCA_028288385.1 Spirosoma sp. | reverse complement strand
GTCGAAGTTACCGTAGCGGTTATGGACCGTCAGGGGAGCGTAAAAGGCCGGGATGCTTGTATTGCCAAATCGGTTGCGAACATTCAACGCGTTTTGGCGTGGCATGGACACGGCATAGTCGATGCGGACGTTATTACGATCTTTACCATTTTTCCAGTTGCCAAGATTCCAGTTTGATGCCGCATTTTGATTGAAATTAGTGCGGATGACGATCTGATTGCCCGTTCGTTTTTCATCGATGTCTACTGCATTTATGAATTGCTGAGCCCGCTCATCGGAGTCTGAATTGGCCGAAATCGTGATCTGCACGCGTATCTCGTTCTTGTCCCAAATGGCAACTGATACCTGTCCAAACTGATTATCAACAGTCAGGGCGTCATTTGGGTCTACATCGAACACCTTAATGATCGTCTTTTTTTTCTCTACATTACTCCAGTAGTACTCAGGCTCAGGGATTTTAGCCCAGGTCAGCAAGGGTAACGCACAGAGCAAAACGCTATACAGGATTTTCATGGGTCTGTCGGTTGATGCGCTGAATAACATGCAGCTGTTGATTGAGCAGTTCAATCTGGAAGTTCAAATTCTGAATCATGGCCTTGATCAGGACATCCTGATTGGGATTCTTGGGCAGGTCAGCTTTCAGGGACTGATATGATTTTTCGAGCCGGTCCAGGTCCGTTGCAAACTCGCGGTACAGGGCAGGATTGCCTTCCGTCATCTGCTTCAGTTCGGCGCGTTTATCATCAATTAGCTGCGTATACTGCACCACTGCTTTGGCATACCTTGGATCGGCCGCAACAATTTCGGGTTGGTGCGCTACGCCATATTGAGAATTCATGTAAAAAAAACTACCTGCCAGCAAGAGTACCACAATGGAAGCGGCTACCCGCCAGCTTAGCCCTGACCATGCAGTTGGGAGCCACCCATCAATAGGTCGGTTTGGTCTGAATCCTTCCGCTAGTAATCCCTCGGTCCGGGATGAGTTTTTGTGAATCTGTTGAAACGGCGATGAGCTGTCTGATCTTATCTGGTTTGTTCCAGACTGTTCCAACTGCTTATCAAGCCCGCTTTCTATTCTTTGCCACAAATCGTTGCCCGGACTGGAGGGTCGTAGCTCCCGGTCATCAAAGGCTTCGCGGTTGTCGCGTACAAAGCGTTCTAAATTATCTTTCTTCATGTTAGTAACGACGCTCCTTTTGGTCGTCAGTTTTTTGTTGTTTACCCTGTCGACCCCGAAGGCCGGCATTGCAGTAATTCCAGCAAACGTTTCTTGCCCCGCAGATACTGCGTTCGGGATGTCGTTTCGCTGATATTCAATACGTTACTTATCTCTTCGTGGTCATATCCCTCGAATAAATACAGCGATAATACCACGCGGTAGCCTTCGGGCAACTGGTGCATAGCGCGCTGAACCCGTTCTACTTCCAGTTGAATGCCCTCTTCGTCATAAGGCTCCGCATCAGCAAAGTCGGGCCCGTCGTCTTCACCAACCCTATTTGACTCTAAACCAACTAATTCCAGCCGACGGCCACGCAGATGGTTAATGGCCCGGTTAACCACGATCTGTTTTAGCCAGGCGCCAAACGTGCTCTGCCCCCGAAATGTGCCAATGTGGCTGAACGCATCGATGAAGGCTTCCTGTAGCACATCTTCTGCCTCGGCCTCATGGTTTACAATGCGTAGGCAAACGTTATACATGGCCTTCACATACTGCTGGTATAAGTCAAACTGCGCCCGTCGCTCACCCTGTTGGCAGCGTTTGACCAGATCTGTATGGCGGTCAGGGTACGGTTTGGAGTCCAACAGGTTCAGGTGCCGGGTGGTTTAGCTAGTAGTCAGGGTAAAGACAGCACAAGGGGGCCTCACGTTGCACCAAGGCGCGAAGATTTTCAGTAAACCAGCCTAATAGCAAGGAAAACAGCCCGTTATAGATCAGAAGCCTTCTTTCTCTTCCTCTTTGTCTTTTTTCTTGACTTCTTTCTTTTCCTCCTTCACCACTTTCGTGCCCGCTGGCGGGGTTGGGGCAACTTCCTGAGTTTTTGTTGACTTTTGGGGCGCTTTCGTGTCGGTTTTCTTGGTCACTTCCTCGTTAGGCGTCTCGGATTCTGGTTTAGGCGCTTCCGATTCTACTGTTTTTACTGCAGAACTGTCGGCGGGGGTAGCAGCAACCGGAGGAGTCACTTCAGCGGGCCTTGCTTTAGGCTTCGGGGCGGTTCTTGCCTTCGTTTTGTACTGATCCAGGTAACGATCTACAAACATCGATTTCTCATCGACTGTGGCCGAGACAACTGCAATCGTGGCCTTTCCCCTGTTCCTCGATCCCGCCATCAGTCGATCATTAATGTCCTGCTCCGACGTAATGATGGCTAACTGCCCGATTGATTTCGGTCCATTGCCAGGCTTGTAGTCGTAAAACGCCCATACATCGGCCGACGATTCGAGGTAGATGGTGGCTTCGTCTCCGTTACTTGTTTTTCTGATCTCGACAAAACCATCCATCTGTGCGTTCACATCGGTAGCGCCCATATTTGACACCCCTAATCGCCCGGTGCTGTAGAATGAGTTGAACTTGCTGGACCAGCGGAGGTTGGCATTGGCTAGCACAAGCATGGAATTTAACAGGGGAGCAGCGGTGTTGAGCGGTACGTGCTGATTCTGGGCTTTGAGCCGGTACGCATCGACGGCCGCCTGACCAATCAACGGAACGAGCTTGTCGGACAGCCGGTTGAGATCGTCTTCAGCCGCTTCGTCGTTTTTCTCTTCCAGGTTTGCTGCCACCAGCTTGCCGGCAATGGCCGTGCTAATGGGCTCTGGCACCGGAAACGTGAAGGCGAGCAGGGTATTAAGCCGGTACGTTGTGCTGTCAATATTAATCCTGGCAGACCCGGATGCCAGCAGGTATTCTTTAGGGGCACTCGATAGCAGGTTCAGTTTCCCCTTGTAGGTCATCAGGCCACGGGCGTCGTTGAATGTAAAGGCGTTCTCTACCTCGTCCGACTCCACGCTCCCCACACTATCGGTTTTTGCGGCAGCATCCGCAGTGGGCACATCGCCTGCTTTCGACATGATACGGTACACTTTGCCCGCATCATCGTAACGCATGATGCCGGTGGCCGAAAACAGATCTTCATCGCGTGAGTCTTCTTTAGGGGAAAGAAAGGTGGGGTATAGGCCCGTTCCGTTTCCCCGCACATGAATACCAGCTACTAATTGCTGTCCGCCTTCGTTTTTCAAGTTTTTATCAACCTTTATTTCCAGCCGCTCCACCACTTTTTCCTTAAAGGGAATCCAGCCACCCACCAGGTCCGGACGTTTTTTAAGCGCTGGTTTAATAAAACCGTCGAGGGCTAGGTCTTTTTGGGGAGCCTGCATGGATACAGAGCCTTTAAACAGCATCTTAGGGGCTAACTGTAAGTTGTCGGCCTCGTTAACGTCTGCACGGGCCACGGTGTAGTACGTAGTGAGAGCCGAACCGGGTGCGGTAGCACTACGCCCGGACCGGCGGGGCTTTTTAGCATCGGCGGTCAGCGCCGTTGACGCTACGGACGGCGCTTCTTTCAGTTCGAAACTACCCATCTTAATGCTTGCTGTGTCGCCCTTCATGGTAGCAAACTGATAGGCAGCGTCACCGGCGAACCGTGTCCGGGAGATTACCTGGATATTGCCTCCCCGGAGCCGGTGGAACAGGCTAACGGTGTCTAACTCAAGCCGGGCATTTTTCAATGCCAGCATTTCCCCATTTCGCTTGATGGTCACTACGCCTTTGTCGGGGAAAATCCGGGCGTCAGCTGAGGTTACGTAGGGGACTCCGCTGATGTTGAGCATCATTTTCTCCACGTCATACAGGGCCGACGAGCCGTGGAAGGTCAATCCTTCCTGTTCCGCTGCCGTAGCCGTAAAGGTTGACGTTTTCACGTCGCCCTTCATGGAAATGGTCTTTGCATTCATGTTCCACTGCGCCCGGTTAATGTTGGTTTTGTAGGCTGCAGCAGGGAATTCCAGGCTCGGCTGAAGCGTATCGCTCAGTTGCTGGCTTCGCTTGTTAATGGCCAGCCCAACAATACCCTTTTTCTGATTGAAGTCCATGTCAATTTCGTTGCCCAGCAGAATAGGGCGGGTGGCTTCCCGATCAGACACAATTTTGAACTGCGCATTATCGGCTAAGAAACCCTCTTTGTTAAATTTGATGCTGTTCGATACGGCTTCCAAATCCTTCCGGCGCAGCGTTCCATTGCCAAACAACCCCGATGAACGTATGACCAGGCCGCCTTCGAGATTGGTGGTGGCATTGTAGAAATTAAAATTATTCTTCTGCGTCGTAATGACCATACTATCGGCTTTTGGCCACCATTTAAGGCTGTAGTCATTTAGCTTGATTTGCGGAAAGTAGGCTTTCCCCACCAAACCTTCTTTGATCTCGCCCGTTGGGCCCGCTGCCACCAGTGAGTCGGTCATAAACAGAATACGTCCTGTTTTCAGGCTGGCCGAATAATGATTCAGGGTTCCTTCTGCATGCAGCCCACTCTTGTCCATGACAATTTCACTGGTGAGTTTCACATTCGAGGGACCTGCGCTACCCGGCTTTTTGTAGAGGGGGTATCCTGCGGCCGGCGCTTTATGAACAAAACCCAGCGTATTGTCGGGCATGGTTTGGAGTTCAGCCTTGAAGGGAGGGAAAATGCCATCGGAGTAGAAGGTGCCAACAAAGGCAATGGAACCTTTGCCCAGACTGTCGTTGTCGATGGCCGGTATATTGAAATACACCTTTTCATTATAGACCATGTTACCCCGATTAGGCTGGTTAAAATACACCGTTATGCCCTTGGGTATCACTAAACGCTGCGTCGTCTTTTTTCCTTTTATCATGCCCGACTTATTGTCGGCCGCCCCTAAAAAAACCGTTCCCGGATTATCGTATTTGACATCGCCACCCATTTCACCTTCTTTTCCCTGAGCTGTTGGTTTTGCCGATGAGAACGTAATGGAATCAATCCGGTTAATATTCATGGCAAACTTGTCGTAGTCGAACTTCAGGTCCTGCCCGGTGTAGCGTAACGTACCCGCTTTCAACTGACCGTTAAACGTTAGTGCCCGGCCTTTGCCCACGCGCATGACTTTGTCCGATGGAATAGCAACCACTTTCAGGGAGTCGGAGAGGGTAAAGCGTTCGACTCCCCTAATGGTCATGATGTTGTCTGCCAGGTTAATAGTGGCGTTTTTGGTGCTGTCGTTGGAAACAAACAGCGACCGCATGGCGAGGTTGTCATAATCACTTTTGCGCGCGTAGGCCAGCACATACAAAATGCCCTTTCGGCTCAGGCGCATCAGACCCGAGTCAGCATCGCGGGTTAGGTAACCCTCAATAACCATGCGGTTCAGGGCACCGCGCAAGGCCACCGGGTTTACTTTTACCGATCGCGTGATGTCGTCGTCTGTGAAGGTTTGCTGCTTTTTGGTCGAAACGTAGTTCGCCACAATTTGCAGCGGGTGAAAGCCATAGTCCACCGTTAGGTCGGAGTAGCGTTGCGGCTGAAAATAGTCGAATGATTCGAACTCAACCGGTATTTCACGCTTGTCGCCGATCTGATAAAAATCAACTTTCCGGCGCGACAAATCCCAGCGCGTCACTTCGGGCGTAATGTAGAACTTATGATAAGAGTCGGCGTAGGGAACGCGTGCATACTGGCTTTTATCGAGTCGGTTGAGCCAGGCAATGCGCTGCACCTTATCAAATTTGAACTGTACGGCCGGGTGCGTCACCGAATCTTGATCAACGTAGCCAACAAAGGCCGTCGACTGCGCCGTGATGAGCGAGTCGCGAAAGTCGAATTTTTGGCTACTGGCTTTGAACGCTGGTTTGCCGTTTTGTTTGACCGTGAGCACGGAAGGTCGTCTGCTGGCCGATGCGCCCACCATCTGCGTTCCCAGTAAGGTCAGCCCGCCCTGGTAATCAATATCGGTCCCTAGGCCGGGAATTTTTACGTCGTTCTGCCACGACATGAAGCGCGGGTACGTGGCAGGTCCTCCTTTCTTCTTGCTAACGTACTCAAAAACGCCCTTGATGGGTTTGGATGGTGGGTAGGTCAGCGTTACGTCATCGGCCAGCAGGCGGGGGTTGGCCACGGTCAGGGCATAGTCGCTGAAGGTCACGAAAATATCAGGCCGCTCAACCGACTCCCACGTGAATTTGCCTCCTTTGCCCACGAATACCCCCTCGCTGAGCAGCAGGTCACCACTGGTGCCGGACAACACCGCTGAATCGGCCTTAGCCACATCGGCAGACCGGCCAACTCCCGTGGCGACCATGGCCAGCGACGTATTGCTGAGCGTAATAACCGGCCCGGACACGGCTGGGATGGGGCGTCGCTGAGTTGCATACTGAACACCCAGGGACCGTGACCTACCCGAATCGGCCGGAACGGGATCATCCCAGCCATCAAAGCGGGACCGCTCCGCAGCGGCTTTGGCGGCCGTCGCTGAATCCAGTGGGGGCTGCGAACCGTTGGGGACTACTGGTTGCAGCGTACCCGCGTCCCGAAACTGAAACGTACCACCCAGGGCATACAGTTTGTTTTGACTGCCAACGTAGAGTTCGCGCCGTTCCAAAAACCGCCTGACTGTTTCCAGACTTCGGGTAAAGGTTCGTGTATCGGTAGTTTCAAATAATTTCTCCGCTACTGTCAGCAGTCCATCAAGATCAGCGGGGCCAAGGGTTGGTTGCTGGCTGCTGATAGCCAGATAAAGGGACTCGTATAAGGGAGCAAACTGCGCTGCCGGCAGCATTCGCTTCTGGTTCATTTTTCGGCTCAGCGTCATGACACGCTCCTGCTGCTGCGCCGACAGTTTATTGCCCGACCAGACCGTCTGTATGTTAGCACCGGCCCGCACAGCCACCGGTCCGCCAGTAGCCATTAGTTTCTGCATATCGGCCATAAACTGCTCGGGCTTATCAGAAATACGCACCGCCTGGGCGAGAGTCGCAAAGGGAATGACCAGCAGCAGGAAAAGATAGATAAAGCGTTTCATGTAGTTGTTGATTTCACCACCCTGATAAGGAGCGGGGAGCTTGAACCTCTACCAGTTACTTACGTAGTGGAATGGCGGAGGGCACTGCCAGGGTTACTCGCCTTTTGTTAACCTTAACGATGTCCACTGATTTTTTACTAAGCGGCTCATAAGTTGTAGATTAGCTTCAGTGGCTTTCTGTTCAATATCTGGCGCATCGGCTTCGTAGAATCCACTGACCAGCAGTTGACCTCCAGCGTTCAGAAGGCTCACATACGTCGGAATCTCGGCCAGCAGCACATTGCGGTTGATATTGGCCAGGATCATATCATAACGGTTTTCGGGGTTAACATCGTCAATCGTTCCCTGAAGCACCGTGATTTGTGGACAGTCGTTTAGACCGGCGTTTTCGCGGGCGTTTTCAACGGCCCACTCCTCAATGTCGAATGCGAGTACGGCTACCGCGCCCATTTTCGTAGCCAAAACTGCCAGAATACCAGTTCCACACCCTACATCCAACACCCTTTTTCCGCTAAAATCCAGCGCTAACTGGTGTTCCAGCATCATGGCTGTGGTTTCGTGGTGTCCAGTTCCAAACGACATCTTCGGGTTAATGATGATATCGTAACGAAATGGGGCCCCTTTGGTCAGAGCACCGGAGTTGACCGGGTCTGATTCGTGGAAAGAAGCCCTCACCCGGACCTGTTTCGATGCGTCCTGGCCGGCTGTTACTTCAATCGGCTCGTATCCTTTCTCCCACTCGGCATTCCAGTTCTTCT
>JAQBNX010000759.1 GCA_028288385.1 Spirosoma sp. | reverse complement strand
TGCGAGTAGGTGAACACGCCTAAGCGGTCAAAGCGCATCCGCTCGACAAAATCGTAGGTTTCCTGGAACATAGCATCGTTTTCACCGGGATGGCCTACAATCAGCGTCGTGCGAAGCGTGATATTCGGGATTCGTTCACGGATGCTATAAATAAGGTTCTCAGTTTTTTCACGGGTAATACCCCGGCGCATTAGCTTGAGCAACTCGGTCGAGCCGGTTTGCAACGGCATATCGAGGTAATTGCAGACATTAGGACGTTCCAGCATTACGTCCAGAATCTCCATAGGAAACCCCGACGGGTAAGCATACTGCAACCGAATCCACTCGATGCCGTCCACACCCGCCAGCCGGTCAATAAGCTCGTCGAGGTTGCGTTTCTTGTAGATGTCCAGGCCGTAGTAGGTGAGGTCCTGTGCAATCAGAATTAGTTCTTTGGTGCCACGCCGGGCCAGCGACCGGGCTTCAGTCACCAGTTCATCAATCGACCGCGATACGTGTTTGCCGCGCATTAATGGGATGGCGCAGAAAGATCAGGGCCGGTCGCAGCCCTCGGAAATTTTGAGGTAAGCGTAGTGAGCGGGCGTAGTCAAAAGCCGTTCGCCAACAAGTTCGTGCTTGTAATCAGCACGGAGTGTTTTCAGCAGCCGGGGCAGTTCATTGGTGCCAAACCATGCATCGACTGTCGGCATTTCTACCTCCAGTTCGTCCTTGTAGCGGTGCGACAGGCAGCCTGTTACGTATAGTTTATCGACAATGCCCGCATCTTTGGCATCGACGTAGCGTAGAATTGTGTTGATGGATTCTTCCTTTGCATTGTCGATAAAGCCGCACGTATTTATGACTACTATATTGGCATCGTCTTTTTTTGATTCGTGTGTCACAGCCATCCCGTTGCCCCTGAGCTGCGTAAACAGCACCTCCGAATCGACCAGATTCTTCGAGCAACCGAGCGTGACAATATTAATTTTATTTGTACGTAAGCCTTTGGTTTTCATTGGTATGGCAGAAATACTATCCGCCTTGTTTACTATTTCCTGAGTACGGGCAATAGGCAGAATTGCCTGCCCAACTTCATTACGTTAAAATACGGCCTGATGCGTAATCTCGACCGTTGCCTGCGCTTTTCGGCCTTTTTCGACGCTTACCGGATTAATATTGCCGTGACTGTCGGACAGATTTGCGTATAATCCGTTGGGCTCCTGTACTAAAACCGAATACTGGCCAACTGGCAAACTCACGCAGAACGTACCATCTTTCCCGGATTTTACCGTCTTGATTGGTTTTGCGTCCCGAACGGAGTTGATGAAACCATTCTCGCCGGTTTCAACTTGCCCCATATTCAACAACGGGAAAATCAGTACTTCACGTACTATGGGAGTGCCGTTTGGATTGGGCCGGGGTGAATCGGGGCTGGGCATATGGTTGCCGCGTTTTTCAACTACGGTTCCGCAGATGCCCTGGTAGAGAGCAGATTTTGTTTTATTCTTCAAAGGAGCCTTTTGAGCATAAGCAGCCGACAAACTTACCAGTATAAGCAGGCCGAGAATAAAATACTTCATAACCCCAATTCGCATTTTATCTTTTCCCGTTTTTGCCATAAGGTCGTTTGTGCCTTGCCTTCCTACTAGAAACGGTAAATCAGTTACTGACAAAGACATTACTTCTTGAAAAACGAATCGACAAACTCCATCTTGTTAAATGTCTGCAAGTCGTCTATCTTCTCACCGACGCCAATGTATTTAACCGGAATTTTAAACTGATCCGAGATACCGATAACTACTCCACCCTTGGCTGTGCCGTCTAACTTGGTAATGGCCAGTGCCGAGACCTCTGTTGCTTTCGTAAACTCCGTTGCCTGAATAAAGGCGTTTTGTCCGGTTGACCCGTCCAGCACCAGCAAGACCTCGTGGGGCGCATCGGGTGTTACCTTCTGCATCACGCGCTTAATCTTGGTCAACTCGTTCATCAGATTAACTTTGGTGTGCAGTCGCCCAGCCGTGTCAATAATCACTACGTCTGCTCCCATGTCAACGCCTTTAGTTACTGCGTCGAAGGCTACGGCCGAGGGGTCGGTATTCATACCGTGAGAAATGACTGGCACACCCACCCGGTCGCCCCAGAGTTTGAGTTGATCGACCGCGGCTGCCCGGAACGTATCGCCCGCACCCAATACGACCTTCATACCACGCTTATGGAATTGAGCGGCCAGTTTACCAATCGTCGTCGTTTTTCCTACGCCATTAACACCTACCACCATAATGACGTAAGGTTTTTTATTAGCTGGCAGACCAAAATCTTCCGGTACGTCAGTAGAGTTATTGGCCGAAAGGAGGGCGGCAATCTCTTCGCGAAGAATCCGGTCCAGTTCGTCGGTACCCATGTATTTATCACGGGCAACACGGGCTTCGATCTGCCGAATAATTTTGACGGTTGTCTCAACGCCCACGTCCGAGGAGATCAAGACGTTTTCGAGTTCATCGAGCACTTCTTCATCAACGGTCGACTTACCAACAACGGCCCGGCCAAGTTTGGAGAAAAAACTGTCTTTTGTTTTCTCCAGTCCCTTGTCGAGTGTCTCTTTTTTTTCCTTCGAGAATAAACCAAATAAAGCCATAAAAATTAGCGTAGGTCGATGGTGGACAGTCTTTAGTTTAGTAGCTAACGACTCTCGTGTCAACAAAACTAAAACAAAAAAAGTCCCACCGGGCCGGGCTGGCTGTGGGACTCCCATGTGCAATCATACGGGAAGCGACTGACGCCGTTTCTTAGCTTTTCAGCGCAGCCTGCACTTCATCAACTGGCACCATCTCTTCTTTAAAAGTATCGGCGCCAGTTTTAGGCGATTTAACGGCTTTGATAATCTTGGCGAATGCCTTACCGTTATCTTTTGTTTTCAGGGTTGCAACTACCTTTTTTGCCATTGCTTTAGTTGTTAGTGCCGGGCCGCTGGTGCGGTGAGTCGGGAGTCGTTAATGATTCGTCGGTATAGTGACCAGGACTAGGTACTAACGACTGGTTATTTAATTTCTTTATGCAGCGTTACTTTCTTAAGAAACGGATTGTATTTCTTCCGCTCGATACGGGCCGGCGTGTTTTTCCGGTTTTTGGTGGTGATATACCGGGACATACCGGGCACACCGCTGTCTTTCTGCTCGGTGCATTCCAGAATAACCTGGATTCTATTGGCGCCTTTCTTTGCCA